>JABDKS010000558.1 GCA_013002105.1 Pirellulaceae bacterium
AACTGCCTGTTAGTGCCCACCGCATGTGCAGTGCCTACCGCATGTGTAGTGCCCACCGCATGTGCAGTGCCCACCGCATGTACGGTGCCCACCGCATTTCTTGGGCCCAGCCCGTCCGGCAATCTTAGCGGCATCGATTGAATTGCATCATGATCGGCATGACCAAGACACGTGCAAGCGGCACGGAAAGGACAGTACCGATGACACACCACGTCAGCGTTGCTCGAGGATCTGGAATGAGCATCCACATCAGCACGGCAACCGACACGATCACGGCAACCCAAAGAGCGACGGCCACCCCGATACCTCGGGGCGAGACAAGCCGTGAATGCGCGAGCCAAGTGGTCGCTGCAATAAATGCGACCAGTTTGCCGATCAGCAACGCGGTGATCAGATGAGGCAGGTATTCAAGCCAAGACTTAGCGGATGCGGTCACGGAGTCCCAGTCCGTCGCGTTTCGCAAGAACCAATTGAGCACGATTCCGGCAATGACGATCACAAACAGGCTGGAAGCAAATGCGAATACGATACTCCAGGACTCGCGTCCGGCTAGGCCGACCCACCAAAGCGCGATCCACCGGCACACAAAAAAGAAATTGAAGCCGAAAACGATCGCGAGCGACCAGCGAATCCCGATGTTCAATGGCTCGTCCGGGCGTCCGAGTGCCGCGGCACGTTGCGATGCCCAAGTCCACCAGACTTCGCGGTTGCCCGGCCAGAGCGACCAGGTCAAATAGACCAGTAGACTGCAACTGATAAACGAGATCACGATGGCGAGAATCACTACCGTTCGCGTCCAAACAAAATTAGCGGTCGAAATCGGCGCGGCAGCAAGGTAGGTCGGCAGCGTCGGGACGTATCTGCCTTTACCGGTGTGTTGAGTGCCTGTGACCGCGACGCCGCCTGCATACAAGAACAGGATCAAAACACCAATGAAGGAAACGATGTGAAACGGTATCAAGAGTCCAATCAACATTGCGGGCAGAACCATTAACAAAAAAGTTCGCGTGATACAGTCGCGGTCTTGGGCAACATAGTGCCATGCGATCGCGCGACGAACACTCGCGTGTTGGATCTTGCGACTGGCACGTGGCGAATCTGCCTCTAAATCAGTTTCAGTTTGCTCTGGCACACCCTCGGGCACAATTCCGTGGCTTTGTGTTCGCGCCAACTCAACGGCGCGGATCGTGAATCCCACACCGCTGATGTAGCAGAGTGATGCGAACGCGAACGACAAAAGTGGCAACCATGAACGCCACTGACTTTTTGCCAGTGACGGCGCTTCGCTGTCGACGTTCGCTGCGATCATTACCAGCACAACCGATGCGTACGTGATAGCACCGGCGAATGCGAGTACAGCAAACCGCCACCATCCGTTGGTAAACGGGCGCCACCCGATTCCCATGAACCAAATCCCGGCAGCTGCAAACCCGATACTTGCGACCATCACAAAACCACCGTCGCTGAACGGATTCACCACGTACGTGGTCAGGATCAACGCGATCCAAAGGCCGCAGATCCAAATCGTTTTCAGAGCGATCGGGACCGCTGCGATCTTCCACGACCGAATTGGCATCCGCAATACCCAACGATTGCAGCCGGTTTCGCCCTCTAACAGATTCTGCACACCGCCATAATCAAACAACACGATCGACCACAAGGCAGCGGGCAAGATGGTCAGATACAACGCAAACCCAGAAAATGTTTGACCGGCACGATTGGGACTGATCATGACGGCAACGATGGAAGACACGATTCCGATCGTGACCCCAATCACCAAAAACAACATGGTGCGGCGATACCGCCAAAGCGATAGACGCGTAAGTGCCAGTGTCTCAGGCATCGTTGGCTACCTCACTGGATGACGAATCGGCCGGTTGGCTTGCGTTGGTATGACCGAGATGGCCCACGCGAGCGGCAAACCAGCGTTCCAACGTGATGTCACGTCGCTCGATCATCGCGAACTGTTCACGCTGAACCGACTCGTCAGCGGCAGAGGTCTTACTGTCGATCACGGCCGACCATTCCTCCCCTTTACGACGCCAACCAAACGCACCGGAGTATTGGGGCGGAGCCGGCCAAGCTGTGTCGGGACGACAAATGATTTCGTGATAACGCGTCTCCAATTGCTCCACCGTCAGCGTTTCGATAATTTGTCCGTCACGCATCAATGCAACGACATCACAAACTCGATCGACTTCGTCCAGCAAGTGACTGGAAAAGAGCACGGTCCGGCCGTCCTCGCTGATGGTTCGCACGATCGCTTCTAAAATGTCGCTGCGTGCGATCGGGTCGAGTCCACTACTGGGTTCGTCCAAAAGCAGCAATTCAGGTCGATGCGCGATGGCCACCAGCAGACCGGCACGGGCACGTTGACCCTTGGAAAGGGATCTCAGTTTTGTGCCGCGCGAGAGTCCGAACATCTCACATAACTCGGTAGCGTAAGCGTCGTCCCAGGTCGGATAAATCGCGCGTGTAAAATCCACCAACTCGCCGACGCTCATCCAGGTGGGCAGCGTATCTTCTTCCGTCAGATACCCGATCTTCTTCAGCACTCCCTCAGGATTACGCACTGGATTGTCACCGAGCACGACGACGCTGCCATGTTTGGCTTCCAGGCTGCCGATCAAATGTCGAATTAAAGTTGTTTTGCCGGCACCATTGAGTCCCACGAGGCCAAAGATCGATCCGACCGGAATGTGCAACGTGACATCCTGCAGCGCCTGCTTGCCACGAAATGCGCGACTGAGATGGTCGACCTTGACCGCGTAGTCCACCGACGCCGCCTGTTCTTGCTCGGAATTCATGATCGCGTCTCGCTACGTTGGAGTTGGTCGTCGCGTTTGTGTAGTTGCTCAATCAAATCGTCCAGTGCAATGCCCAATTGCCGCGACTCGATCAGCAATTTGTCCATGGCTGGAGCAATCAACTTACGACGTTGGGCAGCACCAATTTTCTTGGGCAGTTCGCAAACGAACGTCCCGGTCGTTCGCCGTTTTTCGACCAATTCGTCGTTCTCGAGTTCGCGGTAAGCCCGCGCGACCGTGTTGGGGTTCACTCGCAGGCTCTCGGCGAGCCCACGAATGGTTGGCAATTCGTCGCCGGCATGCATTTGGCCGGAAATGATTCGGAATCGAATCTGGTCCACGATCTGCTGGTAAATCGGGGCGCCATCAGAAGAAATGTGTAAAAGCATGCTTGCACCATTGTGTTAATTAAGTGATACAAGGGCGGGCGGCCGGGGTCAAGTCTTTTTTTAGGGTTTTTAGTGCCGAGCTTGGTCCTGATTCTGGACCGTCCGTGCTGAACCTGTTTCAGCGATGGCGAACCCCGATCCCGTCTGGCGCCCCCATGGTCGTGGGCAGTCGATCAAACGCTCGTCGTCGCCCAGGTAGCCAGCGGGGCCCAGGTGGCCAGCGGGGTGAATTTTGTGCTGGAGATTGCCAATCGCGGAATCTGCAGAGCTCGGTTTCTAAATTCGAGCCGCTTTGGTAAATTCCTCGTTGCCGGATGGGTGGCAGAGTTTGGTCGATTGCACCAGTCTTGAAAACTGGCGTACGTTAGCGCGTACCGTGGGTTCGAATCCCACCCCATCCGCTTGGGTCGTGTGTCATCGTCGCGGTCCTGCTCTGCGGATCTGCACAGCAACCTTTCGCTCTCCTTCCTCGTTGTGCAGGTCCAATTGTCGTGAACCAAGTCACTCGACTCGAACATCCCCTGGTCGAGCATCATTTGTGCACGGTACGCGATCAATCAACTCGCCCACGAGAATTTCGGGCATCCATCAAGCGACTGGCGATGCTGCTGGGCGTTTACGCGACATCCGATTTGAGAACGAGTCCCAGGACGATCCGCACGCCGATCGATGACGCCCAGTGCCAGGCACTGTCGGTGAATGTTGGTCTGGTGCCGATACTGCGAGCAGGGCTCGGTATGGTCGATCCCTTGCAAGACTTGCTGCCCGATGCGGCTGTCTGGCATTTGGGGCTGTATCGCAACGAAGAAACCGCCGAGCCGATCGGTTACTACGACAAACTGCCCCACGAAAACGCCCCGCATGTCGCGTTGGTATTGGATCCGATGTTGGCAACCGGCGGGTCGATCGATTTGGTTGTGCGACGATTGATGAAGTGGGGCGTTGATGAAATCCGCGTGCTCAGCATCATTGCTTCGCAGACCGGATTGGATCGCGTCGGTCACGATTTCCCCGATGTGAAAATCTTTGTCGCGGCGATTGATCCAATTCTGAATGATCAATCTTTCATCGTTCCCGGCCTGGGCGACGCAGGCGATCGAATCTTCGATACGCCCCAGCAATCATAGCGATCGTACCGTTGCGATGAGGATCGCCATCCCAATCCCGTGCCCAACATCATCGTAGCCGGACTCGCCAGAGATCGGGGCGGCCTGATCGTAGCCGGACTCGCCAGAGTTCGGGGCGGCGGGCCGGAAGTCTGGCGACATCCGCTACGTTCTGTGGGAGAGGGCCCGCTTTGGGTCTGAGAGAGCCCGACTCTCCCGAAGGCAGAGTAAGGAGTTCAGTTCGTCGTTTGTCGCACGAATGACCGAATGAGATTCAATCGGCGACCCAAGATCGCGGCTTCAAAATTGACGCTTCGGGTTTCGAAACGGCGCTATCTTCTCCGTGTTCACAGGACAATTGGAACTGCTGGAAAACGCAGATCGTCCGAACATGATCACGCAACCGTATCATCGCAGGATGCCGTACAGGACGCCGGCGATGCAGGCGGTCATGCAGCAGGCGAGCATACCGCCGATCATGGCTCGCAGTCCCAGTTGCGCAATGTCATTGCGACGCTCCGGTGCCAGTGGCCCGATGCCGCCGAGTTGAATGCCGATCGCGCCGAAGTTTGAAAAACCGCAGAGGGCATAGGTCAGGACGATTCGGCTGCGCTCGCTGAGCCCTTTGGATTCGTTGCCAATCAAATCCAGGTAGGCGACGAATTCATTGATCACCAGTTTCTTGCCCAGCAAGTCGCCGGCGACCATGCAGTCTTTGGTTTCGATCCCCATGATCCAGGCGAGAGGATAAAAGGCCAGTCCAAAAATGCGTTGCAGCGACAGGTCCAGATTGACCAGGTCGCCAATTCCTTGCAGCAAGATATCGATGAACATGATCAAGGCTAAGAACGCGATCAGCATGGCAGCAATGTTGATTGCCAATTTCATTCCCTCGCTGGCACCATTGGCCGCGGCTTGCAGCAAATTGGTCGCGTTTTGTTCCATCTGGGCTTCGGCCACTTCGACCGGTGCGGGCTGCTCGGTTTCGGGCTGGAGGATTTTTGCCAGGACTAACGCCGCGGGTGCGGAAATGATCGAAGCGGTTAGCAAATGGCCTGCACTGATTCCGACACTGGCAAAGATTGCCATCAAGCTGCCGCTAATCGTGGCGAAACCGCCCACCATCAACGCGTTCAGTTCACTGCGTGTCATCGATGCGATGTACGGCTTGACCACCAGTGGGGCCTCGGTGTGACCGACCAGCACGTTGGCTGCCGCGGCCAAGCTTTCGGCGCCGCTGACACCCAGCGTTTTTTGCATCACCCAGGCCATGATGCGAATCAATCGCTGCATCACGCCCAGGTAATACAGCACGCTCATCAAAGCGGCAAAGAAAATGACGGTTGGCAGGACGCCAAATGCGAACGTCGTCAAAATCGCTCGCGGATGGGTTTGATTCGATGCGTCCTGAGCATCCGGGTTAACGGCAAATACAAAACCAGTGCCAGCCTCGACGCTTTTTTGAATCGCAGCAAAAAATGATTCGACGACGTAAAAGACGACGCCATTGTTGAAACGCGGTACGTCGATACCAGCGCCGATTTGCGCGTCGACTTCCCTCTGGGTGATCTCGCCATCGGCGATTGATTGTTTTAGGTCCGCCAGCGTCGCGTACTGTCCGCCCAATGCCGGTGCGATGACTGCGGTATCCGCTGCATCGTCGGCCAAGATTGCGGCATAGTTGGGGTAGGTCTTGGGAAACGTCCACGATTGCGAATTAAAGAAGACCGCTGCGAGCGTGAATTGGAGCCCCAGTCCCATCGCGACCAAACGCCAGTTGATGTTCCTGCGATCTGAACTGAGCAGCACCGCGATACCAATCATCACGGCAATTCCGATCAGACTGATCCCATTGAGGTACGACGCATTGGAGAGCAAATAGGCCAGGGCAATGCACTCCTGCTACACGTGAAGCCATCGGGGCCGATCGGCGTTGGAGATCCGGCCCGCTCGATTACGAGCGTTTTTCGATCGGCAGGAATTCTCGTTCGATCGATCCGGTGTAGACCTGTCGCGGACGGTTGATTCGCTTGGATGGATTGCTGTGCATTTCGCTCCAGTGGGCGATCCAACCGGGCAAGCGACCGATGGCAAACAGCACCGTAAACATTTGCACCGGGATGCCCAATGCACGGTAAATCACACCGGAGTAAAAGTCGACGTTGGGATAAAGATTGCGATCCTTAAAGTACTCGTCTTCCAATGCAACGGTTTCAAGCTGTTGCGCGATTCGGAAAAGCGGATCGTCCAGATCCAGTTTCGCCAAAAGTTTGTCACAACTTTTGCGAATGATCGTGGCACGAGGGTCGAAATTTTTGTAAACGCGGTGTCCAAAACCCATCAACCGAATTCCAGCGGACTTGTCTTTGGCCATTTGGACGTACTTTTCGACATCACCGCCGTCGGCCGCGATTTGCTCCAGCATGCTCACACAGGCTTCGTTGGCTCCACCGTGCAGCGGGCCCCACAATGCGCAGATGCCTGCGGATATCGATGCAAACAGATTGGCATTGCTGCTGCCGACCATGCGAACGGTCGACGTACTACAGTTTTGCTCGTGGTCGGCGTGGACGATCAACAACAAGTTCAATGCTTCGGCAAAATCGGGATCGACCATGTGTTCGTGCGCGGGAGTAGCGAACATCATGTGCAAGAAATTTTCGCAATAATCCAAATCGTTGTTTGGGTAGATGAACGGTTGGCCCATCGATTTTTTGTGGCTGTAGGCCGCGATGGTCGGCAGTTTGGCGAGCAAACGGAAGATCGATATTTCGACTTGCCGCGGATCGTTCAGATCCATGCTGTCTTGATAGAACGTCGATAGCGCACCGACCACGCTGCTGAGGATAGCCATCGGATGGGCATCGCGTGGAAATCCGTTGTAGAACGATCGCATGTCCTCATGGATCATGGTGTGATCGCGGATGCCTTTGCGAAACGTTTGCAGTTCATCGGCGTTTGGTAGTTCGCCGTAAATCAACAGGTAGGCGACTTCGATAAAATCGCAATTGGCCGCCAATTCCTCAATAGGATAACCGCGGTACCGCAAGACACCTTTTTCACCGTCCAAAAACGTGATCGCACTTCGCGCGCTGCCGGTGTTGACGAAGCCTTCGTCCAACGTGATCAATCCGGTGTCTTTTCGCAGCGAGCTGATATCGATGGCGCGTTCGCCCTCGCTCCCTTCTACTACAGGAAATTCCAGTTCTTGGTCACCATAAATGACACGAACGGTATCGGCTTTTTGAACTTCCAAATTGGCTGTCGAGGTCATCGGCGATTCCGAGAGGCGTGGTCGAAAGTTTGGACGGATCGGAGGGTGCGGTCAAAGATCGCATACCCGGTAGAGGGACGATGGATCGTCCAACGTTTCCGCCTCAGAAAAGTGTAGCGGCGCGGGGAGGGCTCCACAATCTATGGGACTTTGCGGTGTTTTGTCATGACGCGTTGGCTGGGCCCGCCGTTGGTCTTGTCCTGAGTGAGAAATGAGAAAATCGACCCTGAAAACGATCGGTCTGCCTCGTTCGTACAAGGCGCCACTGAAGAGGCGCCACTGAAGAGGTGCCAGAGAGAGGCTGCAGTGCGGGACACGACGGGAGAGGCCGGCATCGAGGTTGACCGCAGCGGTTGCTCGTGTTGTCAGCTAGTTCGGAACACTATCTCAGTGCAAGGGGACCGTTGTCACCAGTGCGGATTGTCGCTGCTGGGCAGTTTAGCTGGACAGCGGCACGTTTCATTTGCCATTGGCCGAAAGCCTCGGTTGTTTCGCAACGAACCGCGGCTATCGCCGTGCGGCTATCGGGACGAGAACACTCAACGTTCTGATTCCAAAGTGACGCTGTCCAATTAGGAATAGGGTCCAATGAGGATTGGCC
>JABDKS010000559.1 GCA_013002105.1 Pirellulaceae bacterium
GCGTCCAACAGTCCCGAACCGGCAACGGTCACAGCCATCGCACTACCGGCTGGATCCAATGGATTAAGGAAACCGAGCACATCGGACCCCATGACGTTGACGCTAGGCGTGCCGGGTACGGTAAAGACCTGGTAGGAGATACCGCTACTGACAAACGTGCCAATTGCAATTCCGTCCTCATCGTCGATCGCCTCGAGTGTCACGACACCGTTGGTTGCATCCAACGTCATGATGACCGATTCGTCGATCTGTTCGATTCGACCGCGAATGGCTTGTGACAGTTTTGTCGCGATATCACCCGGTGTGTCGCCGGGGACGAACGTGACCGGAACGTTGCCGGCACCGGGATTCGATGTCGACAAAACAAGTTCAAATCGTGTGATCACGCCATCAACAGTCAGTGTCACTGTTTCGCCACCACTGGGCGTGTTCGCGTTGACGACAATACTGACGATGTCGCTGCCTGGAAACAACGTCGTGAACACAACACCCGTTTCGGTTGCCGTCAGCGACAGCGGTGCATCGTCGCTACCTGGGAACGGACGCCCGTCGGTTTCTGTATCCAGGTACGTTCCCAATCGCGGCAGACGTGCATCGGCGACGGTGTGACGTGCACCATTGTCAGCATCCAGCGTGCCGTAGCTCGCAGGCGCATCGCTGTAATCAAACACGACATCGGGCATGATGATCGTGAATCGAGTTTCTTCCGTGATCCGCGTCTCGCGAACCGGATTGCCTGCCAAGTCAGCGACGGCGGGCAACAAGACGCCAATGCTTGATGGAACACTACCGTTGAATGTTCCCTGCACCAACTGTGCACCGGAGATCAACAGTGTCCCGGCACCGGGGCTGAAGACTTCGACACCAGCGGTCGAATTGCGAATGGCCGCTTGCAACGCCGTCGCACTAAGTGCTGACGTGAATTGCGGAGTCGGCAAGAACGGCACGATGAACGCACCGGCGGTGACACCTGGTGATCCCAACAATTGCAAGTTGGCTTGGCCCAGTGTCAGTGTGTCACCCACGACACCACCGACAAGAACTGTACCATTGCCAATCGCCTGAGCAGTGCCGAGACCCAGATTCGCGTTGGCCACCTCCGTAGCAATCGCTTGTGCGATTTGATCCGGCGTGTCCGTTCGTGAAATCATCACCGGAATGAAACTCGGATCGCCAACCAATGCATCGGTCGTCAACTCGAACGTGACGGTATCGGTCGCGGTGGTGTACGTGAACGTGTCACCATCCTGTACGCCGCTGTCGATACCGCTGACAGCGACCGAGGTTACGTTGCTGGTCACGACGTGGCCGGCAATGGAGCCCAATTGCAACTGACTGGCACCGACGGCTGCAGGCTGCAGTCCGAGTGCTTCGGCAACGGTCAACGGCCCGAGGACCGGATCCACCGAATTCAATGCTGCCAAGAATGCGTCACGCACCGCCAACACTGTGCCGGCGTTGTTGACATCCACAATGATGTTGGTGTTACCGACGCTGATGAAGTTATCGTTATCGATCTCCAGCGTACGCGATTCGCCGTTGGGTGCATCGATCACCAACGTCTGCTCGTCTTGAACATTGGCATTGGTGCCGCTGAAGTTCAACGTGGTCGTCTGTGGAACGACTAACGAAAATCCACTATCGAATTCAAATGCGGTTTGCGTCCCGTCACCTTCGATCACGATCACCTGATCACCATCGGAGATCTTGTCGCCAGTGGGCAATGTGACTTCCACGCGTGGGCGGTTGTTGAGCGTGATTTCGTAAACCGAATCGGATCGCCACAGTCCGGTCAGCGGAGTCAGACGAATCGTCCGACTATTGGTGCTGTAGCCAAAGATATAGTCGACCCCGGGAATCAACTGACGGCCATTCTCTGTCAAAATCACGTTACGCGATGTAATCGTCAGCGGGTCCAGCCCGGTGCCCGCCGTGTCAATCAACTGCACGTCAAAGAATTCGACGATACCTTCACTCAATCGAACGAACGATTGATCGACGTCCTGGTCACCGCCATCGACGGTCAATCCGATCGCATCCTGCGGACCGGTCAGAACAGCCACCGGTCGTTCATCGTCCGCTCGGTCAATCGCACCGCGGTCGATAAACACGTTCACGCCAACACCACCGGGTGTCGCCACGTTGGGATCATCGACCCGAGCTTGCCCGTAGGCGTCAAACTTTGGTGCGATGATCGGTGATCGCGAAATCCCAACCGGCTCTTTGACCGTTTCGAAGAATTCATCGCGATCGGGCAATGATGCAAACGAACTGTCAATCACATCCGATCCAGCGGCCGGAATGTAAACGCGTCGAGCAGGATCCTCGAACAAATCGACTTCTTGAGGAATCACCACCGATGATGTCGACAGCCCCAACGTCGAATCCGTGTTGTTGTTCTGATAGGCGTTTCGGCCCACGATGACTTCGCCCACCTGGTCGGAGGTCGTGGTAATTCCCTGATCAAAGAACGCAACGATATTGTTCAAAATCGTCGGACTTGCCGAACCGCTGATGCGAATTCCGTCTGCCACACCTTGACCAACAACGGTGTTATTGACAATTCGACCGAACAACGTGGGAGCCAAAACCTCGCCATCGGCGCTGGTGTCACCGCTGAACAAGATCGCAGCGCTACCCGACGCAACCACCACATTGTTGCTGATCACAACGCCAGGAATAATCCCGTCGGAGTTTTGATTTCGCAGCAGCGCGGGCGTACCAGGTCGCGGCAACGAATCGGGTGCGCCGGCCGGATTGACGACTGTCGCACCTCGCGGAGCATTGGTCGCAGCGATACCGAACTGAGCCGAATCGCTGATGAAGTTACTGGAGATGATGATCTGACCTTGCGGACTGACACGATTGGCGTCGCTTTGGCCGAATTGATAATCCACCATCAGAACGTCGCGATCAGGCACCGCGGCGGACGCCGCCGCATTGGGACGGATCGTCAGTTGATATTCGCCGATGTCGCCGATACCGCCAAACAACGCGTCGCTACTGACCATTACATCGTAGTAACCATCGGTTGGCGCGGTGAATTGCAGAAACGCACCTGGAATGACTTCGCCGGGAGCCAGTTGCGGTGCGAACAAGCTGGACTGACCCAGAATGTTCGGTGGCGTGTACGCACCGAATCGGTTCTGTTCGAACACCGTGATGACCGGTAATTCTAATTTTTCGGTTGCCTTGCTGAATCCAACCGTATCGACATCAATGTCGACCGTCTGTCCCATCTCCAGGTAGATCCGCACGCTGTCAAAGTCTTCTTCGGGCAGTGACGGCAAGATAATCGCTCCGTCTTGCAGATCCGCACCGGTGTTGACCGCATCACCGATCTTTCCGACGGCCACCAATGTATCGACACTACCGTCGAAAAACTGCGTCACAGCAGATCGAGCCAATTCATCACCAAACGAGGTATCAAAGGTCGTCTCTGTGGTGTGGTCGACTTGTGGAATTTGCTTGGACGTTTCGCGACCCTGGAAGGTTTCCTCGGCCACCAAGTCGACCTTTAAGAATCGGCCGCCCGAGTGGTTAACGGTGATTGCGTCACCAAACAACTCCACACGATTCCCGCTCGGTGTCGCAATCTCGAAACTATCCGACGTGGCCGCCGTGATGTCCAAGACGCCTTGCACCTGCGGTGAATTGATCGCATCGCGAACCGACTTCGACAAGAAAGCCGGATCCGAGTTGGCTGTGTTGAATGGGATACGGACATTCCCAATCGTGATATTGCCGTCCAAGATATTATCAAACTCGAACGTCAGCATTCGATCGCCGTCATCCAACGTGAAAATATCGCCGTCGAGCAGGTCGTTGGGCGACGGAACGATCAATGTCACCGCGCCATCAACCAAACGATCGTTGGTATCAAACGATCGACCAGAGGAAAGCTGTTCGCTCAACACCAGGTTGATTGGATCGTAGTCCTCTTCGACACCGTAATCGTCAGCGGTACGAATCTCCAGCGAGTAACCACCCAGCAACGTTTCGTTCTGGCGTTCCGGCTGGATTGCCAGCGGATGCGTATCGGGCAACGTCTCAGGATTGAAAACAAAGTCCGTATTATTGAATGGCGCATTGATCACCATTTCGCCGCGTTCGGCAAACCCGATAATGATGTCGTCGATATAAACACCTTCGACTTCGTTGTTCTGGGCCCCCGCCGTCCGAATTTGGCTAGTCGCGATCGCGCCCGGTTGATCTTCACCAAATTCATCGCCGGGAACCGGCGTGGTGGTGATCGCACCGCCGCTGATAATCGAAACACTGGACGTTCCGAATGCGCCCGCATCCACTGGCGTTGCGTTAAACAACCGAATCCGGTCGGTACCATAAACCTTGAAATTGTCAGGCGTTGCCGTGCTCACACCGTCAAGTGCCGCAACGCGTCCAAAACCTTCAGCAAACGAAAACTGTAATCGCTCCGTGACTTGCTGCGTCGTCATGGTCGAATCAACCAGAATCGGCGTCGCTGTTGGAATCGATTCAAAGCTAACGATCAGTGATCCGGTTTGGGTCGTCACCGAACTGGCATTGAGCAAGTAGATTTCACGGGTGTTCACCAAGAAAGCTTGCAGCGATCGCGGCAACTGCCGCAACAGATCCAAGGTGACCTGATCGGCCGTGTCATTGGGGTCGTACGTTAGCTCGTTGATCGCACCGGTTGCAAAATTCTGGTCGATCAGAGTGAACGTCGTTGCATTGGTACCGGCAACGTCATCCTTTTGGGTAATCACCAAAGTTTCGCCCGACGTAATCTCCGCGCCGTTGGGGATCGTGATCGGGATCGCAATTTCGCTTACGTCGCGAGATCGAATCTCCGTCGCGATGGGATCGACTCCGTTGAACGCGACTGTACCTGGATCAACGATGTTGATCCCATCGCCATTGGGATCGACGTAAACCTGATAGTTGGCTTGCAAACCATCAATGATCTGCTGATACAGATCAGCCGCCAAATCGGTCGGATCGTAATAGACCTGAATGGAACCAGTGTCCGGGACGGTCGACCCACGCAAAATGAACGTGATTGTCTCGAACGAATTCCCGAATACGTTGATCTGCTCCCCGTTGCGCAAATCGAGTGCGTCAGGAATGTTTAAATTGACCAGAGTGTCGTTGTAAGTGCCCGCCGTGACAGTAATCGCGCTGGCACCCAAATTGTGTGCAACCGAATCGGCGGTAAAGAACACCGTCGCGCCGGCAATCGCTGCATCCAGGGATGGATCCAAGACGCCGAGTAAATTCGCGGCGATTTGACCACCCGTGTCGGTTGGTCCGTACACAACCTCGTTGGCCGCACCGGTCGCCGTGTCGACAAATGTGATCGTCGTGATCGTTCCACCAACGTCGATGTTGATCGATTCACCGCTGACCATCTGTGCCGCATCGGGCATCGTAACCTGCTGGCCGTTGACAAACGACGTATTGATCTGACTGGTATTATTCAGTGCCGTAGCGTTGGTAGCACCGTAAACCTTCAATCCACCAGCCGTGGAGAATGTAACTCCACCCAATGCGGTGGCCAATCGGCCGCGAATGACGGCGGCACTATCACCGGCTTGGAAATTCACGGTACCCGCAGGCCCGGCATTGGCGCTGTCAATGAACGTGATATCCGTGACGCCCGCCGCCGTATTGACGCGAAGAATCTCGCCATCAATCAGGTTCGCACCTGACGGGACGTCAATCAACTGCGACGCGACCTGTCCAAATGCGATATTGGTACCGGCAACATCGGTGGTGACGCTTGATGCGATCACCAAGATGTCATTGCCTTGTCGGATCGCCTGCAAGTCGTCGCCCAGCACGGCCTGCAGCCGCGTTGCAATCGTGGCAACCGTATCGCCAGCTTGAAACGCCACCTGGCCGGGACCAACCGGGTTGGCGGTGTCGACGAAAGTGACGACCGACGTTCCACTGGTCGTCGTGAACGTCAGAGTCTCTCCATCGACCAAGTTGTCACCATTGGCGACAGTGATAAAAAAACGATTTTCCGAAACACTGAAACCGTTGTCGATCGCGATTTGCGATGCCGAAGCGGTCAGTGTCACATTGGTCGTATTCAGGAACGTGATGAAACCGTTCCCTTCGTAAACGGCTGCCGTATCGACCGGCAATGCAGCCAGAACGGAACGCGCCACATCGTCCTGGGAATCGGTACTGCTGAACAGAATTTCGTTCGGCGCACCGGTCAAAATATTGACGTACGTCAACGTCACATTCGACGTCGGACCGACCACCGTGATCTGCTCACCCGCAGTCAATTCGGCTCCTGATGGAACCAATAACTGCGTTGCCGGCGGAGTGGCCGGGATAAAGGTCGATGGCGGAATAAACTGGAACGGTCGCTCAACCACTTCGATTTGAACCGGATTGGATTGGCCGACCGGTATGTCGCCAATCACCGTCACCGCCGAAGCGGCGAACAGACTCAA
>JABDKS010000561.1 GCA_013002105.1 Pirellulaceae bacterium
CGTCAGTTCTTGGCATCGGCAGGGGCTGGTTTTGGCTCCGTCGCGCTGAACGGGCTGCTGAGTCAATCGGCTGCCGCGTCGAGTCTTCCCAATCCTGCCGCCCATCATTTCGCGACCGCAAAAAGTGTGATCTTTTTGTTTATGGAGGGCGGACCGAGTCAACTGGATACGTTTGACCGAAAACCTCTGTTGAACGAATTGGCAGGCAAACCGTTGCCGGCGAGTTTTAAGGAACCGTTGACGGCGATGGGAGAGAAAGGATCACCGATTTTGCCGACCAAACGAAAGTGGGGGCGTTACGGTGAAAGCGGATTGGAAATCAGCGATTGGTTTCCGCACGTTGCGCAGCACGCCGACGATTTGGCGGTGATTCGATCCTGCTACGGCGAAGGAATCAATCACTCGGGCGGCTGCAACCTGATGAATACCAGCAGCACACTGGGTGGACGACCGTCCCTTGGCGCCTGGGTCACATACGGGCTTGGTACCGAAAACGATGATCTGCCCGCGTTTGTTGTGATGACCGACAAGCAAAAGGGCGTCACCAACGGAGTTCGCAGTTGGGGGCCCGGTTTTCTGCCGGCGACCTATCAGGGGACACCGTTTGGTGATCCGTCGAGCGATAGTCCGATCGCGAATCTGAATCGACCCGGTAGCGTCACCGACTTGCAGCAGCAACGCAAGCTGGAATTGATTCGTCAAATCAATCTATCGCACGCGTCGCGTTTACCAAACGTTTCGGAATTGGATGCTCGAATCCGTTCTTACGAATTGGCTTATCGGATGCAAAGTGCGGCACCCGAAGCGGTCGATCTTTCGCGTGAGACGGCCGAGACGAAAGAACTCTATGGGCTGAACCAAAAAACGACCGCAGACTACGGCCGCATTTGTTTGTTGGCGCGTCGATTGGTCGAACGCGGTGTGCGGTTCATCCAGCTTTACAGCGGTGCCGGCGGGACGTGGGATGCCCACTCGGGTATCGAGAAAAATCACACGACGCTGTGTGGTGGAGTCGATTTGCCCATCGCTGGCTTGCTGACTGATTTACGTCGCCGCGGTTTGTTGGATCAAACATTGGTCGTATGGGGTGGCGAGTTTGGGCGGACGCCGATGAGCGAGAAAGGTGACGGCCGCGATCACAATCCAACGGGATTTACGATGTGGATGGCGGGCGGCGGTGTCCAGGGTGGCCAGGCGATCGGAGCGACCGATGACTTGGGGCTGTACGCAGTCGAAGGCCGCGCACACGTCCATGACTTGCACGCGAGCATTTTACATTTGATGGGGCTGGATCGATTGAAACTGACCTACGACCATCAGGGACGAATGGAACGCCCGACGGTTAACGAAGGAAAGTTTATTCTGCAATTAAGAGGCTGCTCACTGCCGATTGATCAAGCTCGCCGCGCCAAGGATGGTTCAGCGGATTCAAGCCAATGATCGTTCTGAACCATACGCCGCCTGGCGTTTTGCGACTCTCGCGCGACCTGCGTTTGAATTGCGTCGATCTCGTCGCGGAAATCATGCTGACATTCGCCGGATGAGTCGGCGACGTTTTGCATTCGGTGTGAGAGGGACCGGTTGTTGTCGGTGATCATCTTGTCATCGGCCGACGCAAAGAACTGACAACTACCCGGTTGTCCACGTCGCGCCGTTCGTCCGACAAGTTGCTGATCGAGGCGTTGGCAATGGTGCGGTTGCGCGACGCAGACGTGCAGGCCGCCGGCGGATTTTGCCGTTTGATCCAACGGTATGTCGGTTCCTCGCCCCGCCAGATTGGTAGCAATCGTCACCGAAGCGGCGATGCCGGCGCGACTGGCGATATTGGATTCCCACTCGTTCTGCATTCCTGTCAGTAACACGTGCGGGACATTCATGTCGCACAAACGATCGGCGATCAAGTTTGATTCACCAACGGTGCGAGTGCCGATTAGAACCGGTTGGCCGAGTCGCCTGCGTTGAGACACGTCGGTAATGATGGCGGACAGTTTGGACGCGTTGTCGGCAAAGGTACGAAGTGGAAGGTCGCGACGCGCGGACTTGGTCCCCGCAGGGATCTTGATCACCGGCAGGCTGTATTGCTCCATCAATTCGGACTCACTGGAGATTGCGGACGAGGTGAGGCCACACAATCCAGCGTAGAAACCGGCGTAACGTTGCCGTGTGATTCTTCCTTTGGTTTCGCGTTCTGCGGTAAGCGGTACCGATTCTTTGAACTCGATCGCCTGTTGCAGCCCGGACCCCCACGTTCTTTCTGTGTGGATGCGACCGGTATTGCGATCGACGACCAGAACGCGATTCTCGCGGACGACATAATCTGTGTTGCGCGTGAGCAGGTATTCGGCACACAATGCGTGCTGGATCAACTTGGACCACGATTGGGAGAGACGTCCGGCTGGTCGCCGGTCAAATGCGTTGTAGGCGTTTTGCCAGCCTGTTGCGGTCAACGTTGCGGACGGTGTCGTTGGGTGCAACGTAAATTCGCTACCGTCCAGTTCTAATGCCACTTGCCGAGCAAATCGAACAATTTCGGAATCGGTTTTTGTTGCACTATCGGCTCCGCGCAGAATCAAGGGAGAGGACGCATCGTCAATCAACAAACTGTCCGCATCATCAAAAATGGCGAATGCGTTGCCTCGTTGAATCGTCGGTGTTCGGAGGGGATTTGACTGCGTCCGCGGAAAGTGCGGTTGGAGCGATGAGGGATGATGTGATCGTCGCGCAAGTTGGTCGCTCAGAAAATCAAATCCGAACTCGTACGCGGCACCGTACGTGATGTCACAAGCATACGCGTGAGACTTCTCGGCAAGCGATGAGTTCGCAGTCAGTCGACCGCAAGTGAGTCCAAGTTGTGCGTAGATGCCCGACATGATGTCATGATCGCGCCGGGATAGGTACTCATTGGTCGTCGCGACATGCACGCCCCTGCCGGGTAATGATTGCAAGGCCGCCGGCAATGCCACCGTGATTGTTTTTCCCTCGCCGCCAGGAATCTCAGCGATCCAGCCAGCGACTAGGGCCAGGCCGCCCAACAACTGCCCATCGTGGAGGTCCAACCCTGTTGCCCGCCGGACGGCTTCGGTTACC
>JABDKS010001041.1 GCA_013002105.1 Pirellulaceae bacterium
GCTATCGCCCATCGGCTAGTGAAACGTGGCGTTATCCAGGCAACCACGCGGGGCGTCGGGATCCCAAATCCCGAGTCCGTGTTTCCTGGCGGGACGACAGCCCAGTGTCGGTGGTGAAACAGGATTCAAAAACGCGCGACGTTCTCTCACGACGTCGACGCTCCAGTGACGCTCCGGTGACGCATCTCGCGAACTGGTCTAATTCATCAGTCGGATTCGATTTTGCCAAACTGTGTGAACAGCGTTTGACAATTGCAAACGGCGCGCTGGCGGACTCTCTGCTACGGGACGCACCGGGTCCTGACGAATAAAAGTCTCTTGACGCCGGCATTGAAAATCTGCCGACGTTTTCTGTTAGTCAATCTGTACCGGCGCGGCAAAGATTGACGAGAGACCATTCATGCCGAGATTGCTGCGCGATTGTTTTGCGTCAGTGATAGTCCGGCCAAGACGTGATGGATCGCCTTCCAATGTGTTCTCGCGTTGCCTTCGTTCAAGCCTCTGCGTCGTTGATCGCGTGTCAACGGTGTTCGGTGCCATGTTCGACGTCCCGCGTTAATCCTTGACCCATCTTGCTGGAATAACCTCCCGTGAAGCTGACACTACCGATCGAATCGGAAAGTCCGATTTGCGCGCCTGCCGAGGTGCCAATCGTTACGATCCCACCCGCTACCGAAACTTGCAGCGAGTATCTACTTGTTTGTGAGGCGCGTTCGACAACCCTTACGGACGGATACTGGCGATTTGCGCTGGAGACGGCCGAGGGCGAAGCCGTCTTGGATGCCGAAGACACCGAACTGGGCGACTTGAACCGATTGACGTTGTACGCCGCGATTCGCGGACTCGAGTCGATCGAAGGCCCGTCGTCGGTGACGTTGTTGAGCAACAATCGTTACCTGATTCGGTCGCTTTCGGATTCGCTTCCGCGTTGGCGACAAAATGATTTCATGTGGGAACACTTTGGTCGCCGAATTGATGTTCAGCACGCGGATCTCTGGAGGCGGATTGATCGCGCATTGCAGATTCATCGGGTCGAAGCCTGCTTGGTCTCGTCTCGTTTGGTCAGTTCGGGACTGGCCGACGCCAATCAAGTCAGCGACAGCGGCATTGTGACGCGTCGTGTCGATTCGCGGCACGCAATCGGTGCCGGCGAGAGGGTCGTTCCGGCGGCGAAAATGAATTTGCGATCGGCCAAGGGAACCAGTGATCGACTACGCCGTTGGTTGATGGCGGGATCTGGTGCCGATGCAACACCACCAAAGCGGCGATTCACACCCGCAGATTTGGCGCAGCGTAGTTGATCAGAAGATCGTCCAGCATTGCTGTGTGCCATCGCTCTGATCGAAGACAAATTACATACCCAAAACATCCGTTAGCGGATCGAATATGCACACTCAAGTTTCACTCTCTGACATCGGTCGCTTGATCGATGGAACGCACGATAACCCTGCCAGCGTCTTAGGGCCGCATCCAGTCGATTATCGCGGCAGCAGGGCGACCGCGATCCGTTCTTTTTTGCCTGATGCACGTGCTGCATGGGTGATCGACAGCGTCAGCGGGACGCGGCGTACCATGCGACGGCTGCATCCGGGAGGATTTTTCGAGGCAATTTGTGATGGAGCCATCGACGCCAACGCGGCGAGTAGCCAAGATAATGGTTCTTCCCCAGAACCACCAACTAGATACCGAATTCAGATGGCTGACAAATCGGGCGAACTCGTGGACATGCAAGACCCCTACGCCGCTCCCTCTATTCTGACCGATTACGATCGATATTTAATTGGCGAAGGCCGGCACTTAAATATTTATGATCGGTTGGGCGCGCAAGTGCGCACGATCGATGGAGCCGACGGTGTCAATTTTGCCGTCTGGGCACCCAACGCGAGATCGGTGCAGGTGGTTGGCGATTTCAACGGATGGGATGGCCGGGCACACGTTGCTCGTGTTCATCCGCACTTGGGTATCTGGGAATTGTTCATTCCCCGCGCACGCGTCGGTGACAAATACAAATTTCGTGTGTTGACCGAACATGGTGAATGGGTCGACAAGAGTGACCCGGTTGGTTTCGCCGCCGAAATGCCGCCGTTGACTGCTTCGGTCGTTTCGGATCTGACGGTCCATCAGTGGGAAGACCAGGAATGGATGGCCCAGCGTCGCGAGTGGAATCCGATGCATTCGCCGATGAATGTGTTCGAAGTGCATTTGGGCAGTTGGCAAAAAGGTCCGGGGCGCACGCACGGTTGGTTGGACTATCGCGATTTGGCCAAACGCCTGGCCGAGTACTGTCACCGAATGAATTTCACTCACGTCGAATTGATGCCAATCACCGAGCATCCATTCAGCGGATCCTGGGGATATCAAACGGTTGGTTACTTTGCACCGACCAGTCGCCATGGTAGCCCCGAAGACTTCATGTACTTCGTCGATCACATGCACCAGCACGGCATCGGCGTTCTGATTGATTGGGTTCCGGCACACTTCCCCAAAGACGGCCACGGCCTCTACCGCTTTGATGGTTCGGCGCTCTACGAGCATTCGGATCCACGACAAGGTGAGCATCCGGATTGGGGCACGATGATTTTCAACTATGGCCGCAACGAAGTGAAAAACTTCTTGATCGCCAATGCGTTGTTCTGGTTGGACAAATACCACGTCGACGGTTTGCGAGTCGATGCGGTGGCGTCGATGCTGTACTTGGACTACAGCCGCGAACAAGGTGATTGGGTGCCGAACCAATACGGTGGCCGCGAGAACTTGGACGCGATTGATTTTCTGCGCGACTTTAATATCGCGGTTCACGAACAGTATCCCGGTGTCGTGACGGCCGCTGAAGAATCGACGGCATGGCCTGGTGTTTCGCGACCCGTTTATGACGGTGGGTTGGGATTCACGTACAAATGGAACATGGGCTGGATGAATGACACGTTGGCTTACATGCAAAACGAGCCAATTCATCGCAAATACCACCAGAATGAATTAACGTTCAGCTTGATCTATGCGTTTACCGAGAACTTCATGCTGCCGCTGTCGCACGATGAAGTGGTACACGGCAAGGGATCGTTGATCAGTCAGATGCCGGGCGACATGTGGCAAAAGTTTGCCAATCTGCGTCTGCTGTATTCCTACATGTGGACGCATCCAGGCAAAAAGTTGCTGTTTATGGGTGGCGAATTAGCACAGTGGAACGAGTGGAATCACGAAGACGGACCGGATTGGATCCTGTTGGACTTTGACACTCACCGAGGTGTCCAGCAGTTGGTTGCCGACTTGAATAAGTTGGTGATCAAGAATCCCGCGTTGCACCAGCTTGATTTTGACGGCAACGGATTCGAGTGGGTCGACTGCATGAACGCCGACGACAGTGTGTTGGCATATCTCCGCAAAGGCAAGGAAGGCGAGGCTCCGATCTTGGTCTGCGGGAATTTCACACCCGTGGTGCGTCAAGGTTATCGTATAGGTGTCCCGCAGGCTGGTTTCTGGAAAGAAATTTTTAATAGCGACAGCGAAGCATACGGCGGCAGCAACGTCGGAAACTATCCCGGACGCGAGACAACTGGCCAGGGTGAACACGGTCGCCCAGACAGCATTCTGGTGGACCTGCCCCCACTGGCAATTACCGTGTTTCGGCTCGATCAGTAATACCGACGCGCAGTTTGTTTGCAAATCGCAACGGTTTTTTTCTGCGATTGGCATGGGTCGAATCATCCTCAGGATCGACCTGGCTCGCAAGACGACGCGCTGTAAGCACGGTATGATGTGATGTATCCGGTGACATTGGAGTTGCCGGCTCCCGCTCACGCGAATCCCCTGCGTCGTTTGTGCCATGCCTGTTCAGATGCAACTTGCTCGGATCATCATCTCCGAGCTGACCGACAACCAAGTCATCTATTTGCAAGAGGTCGATGGGCATCGTGAGTTTCCGATTCTGATCGGGATCTTCGAAGCGACCAATATCGACCGTCGCGTCAAAGATGATTACGAGCCGCCGCGACCGTTGACGCACGATTTGATTGTCAACGTTGCTCAGTCGCTTGGCGCGACCATCGAAAGCGTGATCATCAATGATCTCAGCGAGCATACGTACTTTGCAAAATTGCGATTACGCAAAGAGGACGGCGAGGTGGTGGAAATCGATTCACGACCGAGTGATGCAATCGCGGTGGCGGTAACCTTTAATCCGCCGATCCCGATTTTCGTCAACGAGCATGTGCTTGACGAAGCGACGTCGACGTCGATCTGAATTGGCCGGTATGCGAACGCTCCATGACGCCGACGAAGCGCGTGAATTTGTCTATCAGCTGCGCCGCGAGCAAAATACGGTTGGGTTGGTTCCAACGATGGGTGCATTGCATGAAGGCCACTTGTCGCTTGTTCGATCGAGCGTGCAGCGATGTGATGCAACGATCGCGACAATCTTTGTGAACCCGACTCAGTTCGCGCCGGATGAAGATTTGGAGAAGTATCCGCGGACGCTGCAGCGAGATTGTGAACTGCTGGATTCGGTCGGTGCCAATGCCGTCTTTCTACCGTCAGTCGATGCGATGTATCCCGATGGATTCAGCACGTTTGTGCAGCCGCCAGAAGTATCGCGGACGCTGGAGGGCGTTTGCCGACCGGGACACTTTCGCGGCGTGACGACGGTGGTGATGAAACTCTTTCAGATGCTGCCGACGACCCATGCCTTCTTTGGCCGAAAAGATTATCAGCAGTTGAAGGTCATCCAGGCGATGACTCGTGATTTAAACGTTGGGATCGAGATTGTCGCCGGCGAGACCGTTCGCGAAAGCGATGGCCTGGCGCTCAGCAGTCGCAACCGCTACCTAAGCGACAGTGACCGGAAACGTGCACTGTCCCTTTCGGCGGCTCTCAATCGCGTCAGTCAACTGGCGAGCAAGGGCGAGACCGATGTCGAGATGCTGCAATTGGAGATGAGAAAATGCTTACTCGGGGATTCGGCCAACGCTGATGACGATTCCGTAAATGCCACGCTGGCGGGGGGCGTGGATAAGATTGATTACGCGGTCATCGTTGACGCCGAATCGCTGGTGCAGATCGACAAGCTATCCACTCCCGCCGTTGCCCTGATCGCCGCTCATGTCGGTCAGACGCGTTTGATCGATAACGCTTCGATCACAATCGGATCGGGATCGACGTTATGAGCAGTGGACCGCCTGGCACCGTG
>JABDKS010000616.1 GCA_013002105.1 Pirellulaceae bacterium
GGCGACAAAGTTTGGATGCGCGACATCGCCGACAATCGTGGCTTTCGTGCTGCCGACATCCGTGATCAAACAATCATCGGGAGCCGACACGATGGCTTCGTTGGCCATCGATGCGATTCGATCCACCGGTGCGGCCACCACCACGACGTCGCACGCTTGGCACGCCGCGGCAATGTTGTCTTCGCACGCATCGACCGCACCCGAATCGATCGCCAACTGTCGCTTTGCATCGCTCCGGCTGAGCCCGACGATCTGCACATTTGGCAACCGTCGTTTGAGCGACAGTGCCACACTACCGCCAAGTAGTCCCACTCCGAGGATGGCAACGCGATGGGGCCAAGTGGTTTCAGGCATGTTGGGGTGATCGATCGCGGCGTGGCATCAAGGCTGTGCAGGTCGGGTCTCCAGAGATCGGGTCTCTAGAGATCGGGTTAATAAAGACCAAGTCTCTAAAGATCGGGCAACTGGTGACCCATCTTGGCTCGTTTGGTTTCCAAATAGGTTTTGTTGTGCTTGTTCACTGGCGGAACGATCGGAACTTGATCGACCACGTTCAGGTCGAAGCCGCGCAGATTGAACGCTTCGGTTTTCTTAGGATTGTTTGTCAACAAGCGGACTTCGTTTAATCCCAGGTCCTTCAAAATCTGCAGGCCGACACCGTAATCTCGCATGTCGGCTTTGAATCCCAATGCATGATTGGCCTCCACCGTATCGAGTCCCTCGTCCTGGAGCGCGTAGGCTTTGATTTTCTGAGCCAAGCCGATTCCGCGGCCTTCTTGTGGCAAATAAATCAACGCACCGCGGCCTTCACGACTGATCATTTCCAGTGCCATATGCAATTGATCCCCACAATCACAGCGCAACGAATTGACCAAGTCGCCGGTGAAGCAACTGCTGTGCATGCGAACCAGCGGCGCGGGGCCGGGTGCTGATAGATCGCCGCAAACCAAGGCGATCGGTTCTTGGGCTTCATAGTCGACCGAGTAGACGACGATTTTTAATTCGCCGTAGGTGGTGGGCAGCTTGGATTCAGCGGCCCTGGAAACCAGTTTTTCGTTGACGCGTCGATGTGCGATCAGCTGTTCGATGCTGATCATCTTTAGGTCGTGTTTTTTGGCGACCGAAACCAGATAGTCTCGCGTGGCACGGTCACCGCTTTCGTCCAGAATCTCGCACAGCACGCCGGCGGGTGCTAGGCCAGCCATCCGCGCCAAATCCATCGCTGCTTCGGTGTGACCGGCGCGTCGCAGGACGCCACCTTGTTTTGCCAGCAGCGGGTAGACATGTCCGGGACGGACGAAGTCGATGGCTTGGCAATCGGGTGACGCCAGACGTTGGATCGTTGCGCTGCGTTCGGCGGCCGTGATTCCGGTCTTTGCATCGCGAATGTCAATCGGCGTCATGAACGCCGTTTGCAGCGGCGCGTCGTTTTGTGCCACCACCGGCGTGATTTCGATCCGTTTGCACACGTCTGGCAAGATCGAAACGCATAACTGTCCTCGACCGCCCAACATAAAATTGATCGTTTCGGGCGTCGCTTTTTCAGCCGCGCAGATAAAGTCACCCTCGTTTTCACGGTCTTCGGCGTCTACGACGATGATGACTTCGCCGCGGTTGATGGCATCGACCGCTTCGGGCACCGAGTTCAACTCGACCGACATGTTTTGGCTATCTTTGGAGGGAGTGATCGACGAGGGCCGTCGACCTGGGGTTATTATACGTCTGATCAGAAATCCTCCCACCGCCCAACCCGGCCCGATTTGTCCTCGACGGCGTATTACTGACTTGTTTGCCACCGCGGACTGGCCGATTCGTACTGGCCGATTTGAACTGGCCGATTTGTGTACTGGCGGACTAACTACTGAGTCTCAATGGATTGCCGAGCCGCTGTGAATTGTTTTCCCGAGTATCCAATGGCCCACCTTTGCCCCGTTGTCACGAGGACGCTACTGCTGATCGTGCTGGTCACCGCGACCGAGCGGCCCGCAACGCATGCGCAGGTAGCCGCATCGCGTGGGCAAGAACCCGCATCGCTCGTGCAGAGACCCGAACAGCAGGTTGCAGCGGCTCCGGTGGCGTCCGCAGCGTCGCCCAGGTCGGCAGTCAACGTCCGATGCGATGCCAACTTGAGATACAGCGATTCGCCGGGCAACGCAGGTTTGTGTGACGTCTACTACCCCGAGTCGCACGCAGGGCCCGGCGGCAGACCGGCCGTGGTCGTTGTTCACGGGGGTGGTTGGGTCAGCGGCAGCAAATGGGTGCTCCAAGGCTACTCGAGATTGCTTGCACAGCACGGGTTTGTCGTCGTCACGATTAACTATCGTTTGGCGCCCCAATTTCAATTCCCCGCTCAAGTCGATGATGTTCGCCAAGCACTGATCTGGACGGTGGACAATGCGAAGCGATTCTCGATCGATACCGACCGGTTGGGTATCTTTGGTTACAGCGCTGGCGGTCACCTATCGACACTTGTCAGCGTGTTGGCCGACGAACCGGTGTTAACCCAAATGTCGGCGAGCGGCTGGCAGGCCGACGACCCGCGATGGAAACGGCTGCCCAAAGTGAGTGCCGTCTGCGCAGGCGGGCCTCCGTGTGATTTTCGTAACCTCCCGCTCGACAATAGCGCGCTGGCATTTTTTCTGGGCGGTTCGCGTCGCGAGAAACCCGACGTCTACGCCGCCGCATCGCCAATCAGTCATGTGT
>JABDKS010000617.1 GCA_013002105.1 Pirellulaceae bacterium
CATCATGTCCGCAACCAATCGCTCCAAACGCAAACACTGTCCTTGGATCTGACGCAAAAAATGTGTGGCTGCGGTCGGATCATCATCGATTGCCAACTCGGCGGTTTCACCGTAACCCTTGATCGCCGCGATCGGTGTTTTAATCTCATGCGAAAAATTCGCCACAAATTCACGTCTCATCGCTTCGACACGATGCACCTCGGTCTCATCGCGTATCGTCAACAGCACGTTGCTGTCATCGCGATCGGCAACCCGATCCACTCGCAAACGAACAGGAGTCGTCGACGATTGATCGTGGATTTCGACCGTCACTTCCTGGCAGCCGTCGCCCGCCTGGGCACTCCGCACCGCTTGATTGATCTCGGGCACACGCACGACTTCTGAAAAGATTCGATCCAGATAGTCGCCGCCCGAGGGCAACGCGAACAAATCCTGAGCCGCTTTATTCATTAGGAGAATTCGCAACTCCGGCGACAGCATCACGACGCCGTCAATCATTTTGGACAGCGCCATCGTCGACTGCTGCGATTCATACAGCAGCGCATCCAATCGTCGTCGCCAGTTCCGCGACTGTTCGTCCACGCGTCGCAATTGAGCCTCGGCCTGTCGCCAACGCCGACGCCGATGCGCGATCTCGATCAATCCGAGAGCCAGCAAAACCAATCCGGTCGACAAAACCACAATTGCCGCCGGCAAATCCAGCAGCGTTGTGACGACCACGACCAATGCGATCAATACAAACTGGCGGACGACTCGCCCGACCATCGGATCAAACCGATCGCGGTCGTGATACTGTGGCTCCAGTTTCTCTGACATGACTGCCCTGCAATTGCGACCTGGCGTGATTGACCGGCTCATTGCCAATCAGCTGATTACTGGAATGCCCGTTTACTCTGCCTTCGTAGGCTTGGGACGGACCAGCCGACGCAGCCATTTCCAAATACTTTCTATCTGCTCGAAAAAGTCCGCCAGCGGATCTCGACGCACAAACCCATGTCGATCGACTTGAATCAGATCGCCGGTCGCCAAATCCATCGCCGTCAGGTAACCATTGCCAAAACAATACGTGTCGATGCAAACCAAATGCTCGGCATCCAAAACTTGACCAAACGGTTGCGGCGTGTGCCCTACGAACACGCGTTTTCCAGACTTGTGAGGCGGCGGCACGTCAGACGACAAATGCGTCCAATAGATAATATCGTCACTCTGCTCACGCATACTCAGGTGAGGTTCGTAGCCGGCGTGAACAAAAATCTCGTCGTCGGTTTCGTAGTAAGTCAGCAACTCCTGAAAAAACGCGATGTGTTTCTCAGGGATTTTTCGCAACGATCCGCCGTAACTCGTGACGGTCGCCAGTCCGCCGCAATTCATCCAAATCGTGTCATCCATCCCGCCCAACGCGACGCCCAATAACATGATTTCATGATTGCCGCGCAACGCGACGACCCGACATCGCTCTTTCAGATCCAGCAGTTGATCGACCACGTTGCGGCTGTCGGGTCCTCGATCAACATAGTCGCCCAAGAAAATCAGTTCATCGTCGGCCTGCGGATCGATCGCTTCGATCAGTGATCGAAGCGCCTTGGCACAGCCGTGAATGTCCCCGATCACAAAACGTCGCATCAAATTTACGAATTCTCGGCGGACAAAATCTCAGCTCATCGATGACAGTAACGACTCGATGGGACCGATCGCGACTTCAGCTCAGCAACAACTGCGAGCCTACCTGGACAGCACCGCTTTGGAATCAGAACGCTGCGTTCTCCCGTCCCGCTAGCCGCGGTTCCTTCCGAAGGCACCCAGGGCGATCGCCCATCGGCTAATGAAAAGCGGCGCTGTCCAGCGACGCATTGTCTACCAAACACGCTTGACCGCAAACGGGGTCAAATGGGGAAAGGGTTTCACCAAGTCCAAATGCGAAACACCCCAGAAGCCGTGCAATTTTTGGTTCCAGGCGCCCTTTCCGCTCAATTCAAACTTGGATCACCAAATTCGAGCCCGGGCGACATTTCCGCCAAGATATCTCGGCCGCATCGTTGGACGGCTTTTTCCCAGATCTCGTTGGGATCGCCAAACACCAAGTCCGGATCGGCTTCGCCGACCAGCCAACCGCCCACGCTCAACTCGTGATCCAACTGGCCCGGTCCCCAACCGCTGTAATGCGACACGTATTTCACCCGCGCGTCGGGACGTCGCAGCAAAATTCGTAGATGGTCATCGTCTCCGGTAATCCAAGCCGGTGGATTTCCCAATTCGATTGACATCGATCCCCAAGGCTCCGCCGGATGATCGTGCACAATGTGTTTGGTGCCGTGAACATTCGACTCCATCGGGCCAACAAAATCCGTTGGCTGATCCGGATCATACGGGCCACATGGTTCACCCACGCCCGCCAAGTCATGCAGTGCCAACAACGGACCTTCGACTGGCCCGCCACGATAAATAAAATCATCGTCGCGCGGTTGACCATCGGTGCTGCTCATTTCGACCAACTCACGAAACCGCCGTTCGGTGGGTCGATTGATCGCCAGTCCAAACGCACCTTCCACATCGTGGCGAATGATGAACACCAGGGAGCGAAGAAAATTACCGTCACCCAAGTAGGGCGACGCGATCAACAGGCGACCGGTCAAATTGGTCTTCATTTCTCTCTCCCCCCGGAATGGCGTCCCTGCAGCTGATTCACGCCGCTGATTCACGCGGCCAGTGGATCCATTCTATCACCGCCGCCACCGTCGTCGTGATCAAACCGACCGATTGTCGCGGAAATCGTCTCGCCACAGGCATCCGGCCCAGGAAAGCCCCACGCCAAAGCCCACTAGCATCTTAAGTGACTCGGCATCCCATCCATCACGATTTCGTAGCTGGTCGATCAAAATCGGGATCGTACATGACACCGTATTGCCAATTTCCGCCAACTCGATCGGCAGCCGCTCCGGGGTCACGCCCATCCGCGTGCGCAGCTGATCGAGCATTTTCCAAGTTGCCTGATGCATCAGGAATTGGTCGATTTCGTCCATCGTGACGCCGTTGTCCGCCAAAATCTCGTCAATCAATCGCGGGATCGCATCGACCGTAAAATTGATCAAACTCGGCCCATCCATGTACAACCGGCTTTTCCAGCGTTTGCGATGCCGCGGCTCGATGGCGTCGTCGCAAGCCCGGCTGCCGCCGTCTCCGACGATCAGCATGTCGCCGCCGCTTCCATCGCTGCCGAACTGAAACCCCCGTAGCGATTGTTTTTTGCTCGCTCGGACCAGTGTCGCCGTTGCCGCATCGCCAAAGATCGTCCGCAAACTGCGGTCATCGTCATCGATGTACTTGGAATACGTCTCGGCGGTTAACAGCAAAACGTTTTTGGCCACACCGCTCTGGATCAGGCCGTCACACATCGCCAATCCGTACACATAGCCGCTGCAGCCCAAATTAAAATCCAACGCCCCGCAGGATGTCCGTAGTCCCAATCGGTCTTGAATCAGACAGCTTGTTGTCGGCAGCGGATAATCGGGCGTCTGGGTGCACAGCAGCACAAAGTCAATTGAATCGCGATCAATCAAATTGCCGTCCGACCCGGCGCCGGCAAATAACTTCTCCGCCGCCTGAACCGCCAAATCGCTGGACGTTTCGTTGGGCTCGGCGATGTGACGGCTCTGAATCCCAGTCTTCTCCGAGATCAGCGCCATGTCCCAGCGTGGAAACTGAGCCTGTAACTGCTCATTGGTCTCGACTCGCGTCGGCAAATAAACAGCAATCGGACCTAATTGAGCGTACGACAAGGGGGTTCCGCTGGAGCCGCGTTTTCAAAAAATGCGAAGGGAATGAAGCCAGTGGATCAAAATCGACCACCGGCTCCAAGCAGAGCGTAGCAACTGGCCCCCAATCCCGACAACCAGTTACCCCACAAATTGCGGCTTTTGCTGGCACTCCGGTGACACCCACCAACCGTATTTCGGTGCAACATCCAAATCGCCGCGCCCCCATCCGACGTCACCCCAGCCTGACTAGGAGCGTCGTTTCAGCCGGTATGCATGGAACTGTCGTAGGCCAGGACCTGTCCTGGCACCAATCCGCATTCGATTCAAACGGCTTACATTATCCAACCAGCCACGTAGGCCAGGACCTGTCCTGGCACCGTTACTATTCACCGCGACCACCCGCGAACTCTTATTACGGACCACCGTCATGTCGCCAACGATCGGTTTCGCCCCGCTCAAAACCCTGCTCAAAACCCCGCTGGTCTTCGCTTCCGCCCTGGCCGCGCTCCTGTCGGTCGGCTGCATCGAACAATCCACCGTTGTCAAAGTCAAACGTGACCGCTCGGGCTTGGTCCACATCCGACTGCATCAACAAGAAATCAGTTTCTTTGCCGCCGCGGACACAACGGATTCGTCGGCCACAAAAGTTCCTTCGCCAGAAACGCTCCAAGCAGTTGCCGCCCAACTCGGACGCGACGTGAAGCTGGTCTCCGCCAAACAATCCAATAATCGCAATGGTTGGAACGGTTACGACCTGATTTTCTCTTTTCCCGACATCAATGATGTCCGTCTACCAGGCGATCTAATGAAATCACTGGAAGTCGAAGGCGACTCCGGCGACGACGCAATCGGTGAAACCTCCGACGATCACGAAACGCCACTCGCCGAAAACGAATCATCCGACAACGGGAAAAAAGATTCGCCCGATGGATTTGAACACCTACAAACCGATATCCAATTCGCGATGACCGATGACGGACGTCTGGAAATTCGCACCACCGGTTTCGCTGACAAAGACACCCCCGACGAACCGACGATCGAAGGAGCGGTCGATCCCTTCGCGGGAGAACCCGCCTCGCCAGTGGCCAAAATCTCCATCCCCGACGCCGCGATCGAAAAAATCGCCAGCAAAGTATTGGCG
>JABDKS010000628.1 GCA_013002105.1 Pirellulaceae bacterium
CCCCGTAACAGGTTCATTCCGGCTCGCGGCGGAAATCACCGCTTTTGCCGCCCGATTTCTCGAGCAATTGCACCGGCCCAATCGAAATTGTGCGGTCGACCGATTTGACCATGTCGTAGACCGTCACGCAGGCGATCGCTGCGGCCGTGATTGCTTCCATCTCGACACCAGTCTTCGCCGAGGTGTGTACACGGACGAGGCAACGCAGGCGGTTGGAATCGTTCGAGGGAGTCTCGTCGAGCCATTGAAATTCAACCGCAACGCCTTCGACCGGGATCGCGTGACACAGTGGGATCAACTGGGCGGTCAGCTTGGTCGACTGGATTGCCGCCAGAGTTGCGACGCCCAGCACGTCTCCTTTCGATGCACCACCGGCGCGGATCATTTCGCCTGTGGCCGCCGCCATCACAACGTCACCGGCCGCCAATGCTTGGCGCACCGTGATGGCTTTTGCCGACACGTCGACCATCTGCGCGTTTCCGCGGTCATCAAAATGGTTCGAGGAGTTTGGCAGTTGGAATTCCTCCGGGGCGTGCGTGCAAGGATCAACATCGTCGACGGATACTGTCAACTGTAATCGGTTGGACGTCAATTGAGCTGGGTGCGCGGAGGTGCATTGGCGAATCCAACGAAAAAAGGCGTCTCGCACCTGCGGGGGTGCGAGACGCCTATTGACGAGGCATTCAGGATCATCGTTCGTACTTTGGCTGAGTCGAGCTCAGCCTGGTCCGAAACTAGACCAATTCTTTCTTCGTACCGACCAATGTTCGAAGACGTTCTGCCAACAGGTGGGCGTCAAACGGCTTCTTGAACGTTTCGTTGATACTGCTTCGGTCAAAACTCATCGGTTGGCCGTCATCCGGCAACAACGCGATCAGGATAATATCGGTGAAATCGATGTTCTTGCGCAAGTTTTGGCAGATTTGAACTGCTTCGATCTTGCCGATCGAAAAATCGACGATGATACAATCCGGATTGAAGCTTTCCGCTTGGATGCCGGCTTCGAAACCGCTGGCGGCAACTTCTACCTTGAAAGATTTCTCAGGTGGAAGTTCACGCTTTAGGTTTTCGATTAGCACTTGATCTTGGGCGACGATCAGGCATTTTGCCATCGCTTCGTCTTCCAAGTCTCCAAGTGGCATGCCATGCTCCTTGAGAAACTTAATTAAGTATTCTCTCGGAATGCGTCGGTCCTGTGATCCAGGAATGCGATAGCCCTTCAAACGCCCCGAGTCGAACCATTTGGATACGGTTCGGGGTGCTACTTTACAGATCTTAGCGACCTGTCCAGTTGTGAAGACCTTCATATTAGGTTCTCCATAACGCCTCGTTTAATTTTCCCTCGAACAGTGGTGCGTCGGTACCCATTGTTCTTGCAGCTCTTCATCGTTGATTCTCGTCCCCGACAACCGGTCCTGATCGGTTGCCTCTACATGATGCGGTGGGTCGCCTCATGCAGATCCTTGGTCGGAGTCTCGACGTTGGGTCTGAACTACGCCGGTTTGCGTCTTGCGACACTCGCCATGCGGGATCCTCGCGGTCTAAGTTAAAAACGTAAACAGAATCACATCGGATGATGTGACCCACCACATTGCTGTGGCCACCACTTCAATTGAAATGGCATTGCGGGGTAGAAACTGCGAACGGTCGGCGAGCATCGCCGGGCGCACCGGTCCTGCCGGTGAAGGCATTCACGGAGCGATCGGCTACGGCCGCCGCGTTACTGTTGAAGTTCGATTTCGGTCCGAAGTTAACCTGATCGATCTTCAACGGCGTTTTCCCAGATTTCCCCCCTGGGTGAACTTTGAATCCCGACTGCCACCGGTCCTTTCGCGGCTTGTAAAACATTCCGCGAACTGACCCAGCCGAAATGACTCTCAGTCCGAGAGTTAGTTTCGATTAAAACCGGGGTAACTCTTTAATGCGTTTGAACGGGAACAAGCAGTATCAACCGGTTTGCCGGTCCAGCGCGCCTTTACCAGTACGGAACGCAGAGGTCGCAGGGTGTGAAATCCCCGCGAATCCTTCATAATCTGACGCTTGACGCGAGGCGAAAGTGCCTCGCTTCCCTGTCAAAGAATCCAAAAAAACTTTTTTCGAATCCGCCAAACCACCAACTGTGCAACTCCGCGCCAAGCTGATTTACCGTTCATAGTCGCATGAAACTCCCGCAGCTCGCCTGACCGTCAACGTCAACGCAAGCCTCGCAACCCGTTAAGCGTCCACCCAGTTTGAACGCAGCACGACCTACGAAAGGACGACCCATGGCTGAAACACCATCGCAGGGATCAGGACCGCAGCAGAATTCGACGCCGGATGCACTGCGTTTCTTTCGCACCGCGATCGAAACACCCAGCCCGTCTGGATACGAGGAATCCATCCAGGATTTGACGCGAAACTATATCTCTTCGCACGCAGAACAAGTCAGAACCGATATTCATGGCAATCTGATCGCATCAGCCGGCAACCAGACGGGACCGCGTCTGATGTACGCCGGTCACAGCGACCAGATTGGAATGCTGATTTCCTACATCGATGACAAAGGGTTTCTGTATGCCCAAACCATCGGTGGCTGGGATCCCCAGCAACTGATCGGCCAAGCCATGACCGTTTGGACCGACTCCGGGCCGCTGCCGGCAGTGATTAGCCGCAAACCAATCCACTTGCTATCGTCCAAAGAACGCGCCAAGGTGGTCGACCTCGAAGAATTGTGGTTGGACATCGGTGCCAAGGACAAAACCGAGGCAGAATCAAAAGTCCGTATTGGCG
>JABDKS010000636.1 GCA_013002105.1 Pirellulaceae bacterium
CACGATTGCCGATGGCAGACCCGATAATCGTCCCCGCCACCAGAGCTCCGTCAGCCCCGGCCACAGGCAGGTCACGTAGTGACGCGAATCGATGGTCGCCGTTTTTGCCATAGTTTTCCTGTCAGCCGCCAGCACGAAAGCCATTGCCGGAACCGTTTGTCTGACCGATTGCGGTGTCGCACCACCGATTGTTAGCCGCTGGCGATTGTTAGCCGCTGGATCGCGGACCTGCTCGAACTACCACCGGATCGCGAGCCGGCCACCGGTCGATCTGGAGATCGTTTCGGGTCGCTTACGGTCCAGCGGACCCGTCGTTGTGGTCACTTCTGTACTGGTCCCTTCTGTACTGGTCCCCGGGCGACCGAATCAAGAGGATCTCGCGACGAATGGGCTGCTGCGGGTCTAATCGGTCTTCTCCGCGTTTTGATAGCGAATAGGGTTTCGCTGTGTCGGCAGACACATCCCCGCCATCGTCGGCGCGCAAAATCCAACCTGGATACCAAGGAAATGAGCGTGCAACGAAAACTAGCGCGTGGGGAATGTCTTATTTTGCAACGGCCAAACCAATCCTTCGGCGGGCTTGTTTTTGCCGCAGCAATCGTCGTAAAGATGATTTCGCGTCGACCGACCTTGGTGCCCGACCACTTTTTTCGAAAAAGTCTACCGCACCCATCCCACGTGAGGAATTTCATTTATGTCTGCTTTGCTTGATGTCGTCGGCCAATACCTCGACAGCGATTCGGTCCAAACGATCAGCCAATCCATTGGTGCCGACCCCGACCAGACGCGACAAGCAATCGGTGCGGCACTACCGACGTTGCTCGGAGCGATCACGCGCAACGCGGCGCAGCCAGAGGGTGAAGCAAGTCTGCATAGAGCACTATCGAATGATCACGACGGATCCATCTTGGATCATCTAGGAGGTCTGTTCGGCACCGATGCTGTCGAGAGTCCAGCGGTGACAGAAAGGACGACCGCTGGCGGATCGATCTTGGACCATATCTTGGGCAGTCGTAAATCTCGCGTCGAAGAAGGCGTTAGTCGGGCAAGCGGTTTGTCGCAATCACAGGTCGTTCAGCTGATGGCAATGTTGGCACCGCTGTTGATGGGGGCACTGGGCAAAAAGCGACGACAAGACGACTTGTCCGCCGGCGGCTTAGGCGATTGGTTGCGGGGCGAACGCAAAGAAGTGGAATCAACGACGTTCGGTGGCGGTTTGATCAGCAAGATGTTCGACCAGGACGGCGATGGCGACGTTGACCTGAAAGACCTCATGAAGTTCGGCGCTGGCCGGCTGTTTGGAAAGTAGAAATATCGGTCGGCGAATGACTCGCCGCACTGGACCGCCGCACGCAAGGATGCAAACGGCTTTGACGATGACGACGTTCGAATTTTGGTTTTGGTTGACCGCGATTTCACTGACGGTGGCACTTTGCGCCTGGCAATCGCTGGGTTGGTGGATCGCGCGACGTTTTTTGTACAGCGACCATCGCAACTTTTTGGTAACGCAAACTCCGGCCGACCGCGGCATCAACGCTCGCAAATTGCGGATCGAACTGGATGGCCCGCATCACTTATCAGCCTGGCTGCTTTCGCCATCGCAAAAACAATCCCTGCACGGTGCGTGCATCGTCATGGTGCACGGCTACGACAGTGGCAAAGACAAAGTTTGGAGCTACCCGTGCGACGACGGATATCGCTCATCGATTCTCGATCAGGGTGCCGAATCGCTGTGGCGGGCGGGCTTTCATGTCCTGGCGATGGATTTGCGAAACCACGGCGAATCGTCTTGCAACGGACCGGTGACGCTGGGCGCACGCGAGTCCGACGATGTCTTGGCGACCGTGGAGTATCTGACGCAGCATGCTGATCAACTGGGAATCGATCCCAATCGAATTGGACTGCGTGGTGAAAGTATGGGCGGTGCTACCTGCCTGATTGCGGCAGCCAAGGATCGCCACAACCGAATCGCAGGCGTCTGGGTCGACTCGGCTTACGCCGACGCCGCGTCCGCGATCCTGGATTTTCTGCGGTACAAGAATATACCTCCGCTGTTTGGACCGCCAACACGTTATTGGATGGTCCGAATGGCCAGCGTTCCCCTGGCCCAAGCCAGCCCGCTGGATTATGTCGGACACATCGATTGCCCCGTTTTCTTGACACACTCGACCGGCGACACGATGTTGCCGTGCCGACATTTGCATTCGTTGTCCGATGCGCCGCACTGGCGACGACCTCCCGAGACTTGGGTGCTCCAGTCGCACCAGCACAATCGCCTCTGGCGCGAACCTGATTACCACGACCGGCAAATCGATTTCTTTCGTCGCGTCTTGTGCCGCAACGTCCCCTATCGCCGTAGTGCATGATTCTGGAGCCTACCCATTATCCGCCAATTTTCCCGGCTCCAATGTTTCTCGGTCCAATGTTTCTTGGTTCAATGTTTCTTGGTTCAATGTCCCAAGAGATCCAGATTCTGCCGCAGACACGCATCCAGTGACACCAAGTTGCGATTGCGGCGATCTTGGACCAGCAGTCGCACCCGCCCATCGTCGCCGCCGAGCTGCTGAAGTTGCTTGGTCAGCGGCACGATCCGACGTCCCAACAAACCGATTTGTTGACCGTCAACGGCGACGATTCGATCGCCCGGTTCCAGTCCGATTCGGCTAGCCGGACTATCGGCTGCCACACCGCGAATCACAAATCCCGTGGCCGTGATGTCGGCCCGAACGCCCAAGATCCAGCGCCGATCGAGGGGAGCCTCACCGGCGTCGGGTCGTTCCCGCTCGATCAAAAAACCATCCTGGTCCAGCCCCATGTTCCGGGCCGAGGTCGATTGGGCGCGTTGACGTTGCCCAAATGCGCTCACCGTGATCATCCCGGTCAGCAACGCCAGGGCGATGACGATATAGCCAATGACCGGTTTTTCGAGTTCGTATTTGTTCGATCTCATCGCTTCATTTCTCCTGTTTTCTCAACGCGCCACTGACTTCTTGATTGGCTGAGCGTGATCGTGGCCGAGTTGTTACAGGTCGATTGCGAATTTTCTGTCCTTCAGATTTCGCCACGAGAACTTGGCTGTTGGCCCCAACGCCTTTGCTTCTGAGTGAAATACGCGGTCATCCGCGGCGCCGCTGGCGGCAACGTTCGTCGGTGGCCAAATTTTGCGAGTTCGTCTTCGTTCTGATAACATCAAGATTGCCGCAGACCGATGCGGAGCAGCCACTGGCCATGAAGTCGAGTGGAGTGCTGTGTACGGACGCGCAGTTTATTGGTGTGCCGAGTAATGGTGCGCAGCGTAATGGTGCGCAGCCGTGTCATCGACCAGATCTTTTCAGACACGTTGACTTCTCAACTTGCCCGGGCGGGGAAATGAAACGGAATCTCGGCACGATCGTGTTTGCCTGTTTGGCCACAACCCATCTGGCCTCGTCTTGTTTCTCCGACGAGCCCGCAGGCGAGGACCCAGTTTCTTGGAACGTAGCCTTTAGCCCGATCTCTGCATCCAACTCCAACGAGACGTTGGTGCTGATGGTGATCACCAACGACGATTCCTTCCGAACTCGCGATGCAGATACCGCGCGACCGCTGTGGTGTTCGGGGATGATCGAATCGGCGTACCAGAAAGCTCTTCAGACACGACCTGATTTGAAGGGCAAAGTCATCTTTCAATCACGTGCCGCCGGTCTGCCAAAGGAACTGACCGGCAACCAGAATCGCAATCAACCCTCGCGAGCCATCGTCGCGATCTGCGACTCCGGCTATCGTCTGCTGTCCATCGGCGTAGGAGTTCCCGACGTGGATGGGATTCTGACGCTGATCGAAGATGCTCAAAACGTGGCGACACTGCGGCAAATGCATCCATCGAGTCAGAAAACGCTAATCAATGCGCTGAGCGAACAAAGTCACAAGCGATTGACGCGGACTTGGGGCACTGCGCTGTCGCAAATGCAAGACATCATTACGTCCGGTGAAGAAGCTCCCGAGGACAGCGGTGCCAGCAATGACCAGGCGATGATCCGACAGCTTGGACGCATTGGTGAAACACTCGAAGGCGCGTACCTTGCCGACGTCAGATTACGGTTTTCGCTAAGCGATCTCTCCGATCATGTCCGATTGGCGGTCCTCGAACAGCACACCGAGACACGACAGCGATGGTGCGTGGCGATCTTGCCGTTTATCGTCGCGACCGATTTCACGGTGATGTGGCGACCGATCACCGAGCTAGTCTGGAAAGTCGCACCGGTCGTCGATGAAATTTCAGATCGAGATTTCTCGCAGGACGAATTTTTTCAATGGTGGGACAGTCACGCCGAAAGCGACATGGTCATTTTGGCACTGCAGCCGCCGATTTTGACCCGTATGCAGCCTTGGCCGCCGGTGGGTGTCGACAGTGCAGCACAACGTAAGGGTGTCGGTTGGCCCCAACTCCAAAAACTGGTGGTTCAAAAACCATTCCGGCATGTCGATACTCAGGAACTCGCCAACCTGATGCGACAGCGAGAACTGCAGTCGATCGATATTCAGCGACCGTCTCGCGCCAGATACTTGATGTACGAACCTGGATCGTCGCGATTGGTTGTGATTGGCGAAGGTGAGTTGCCTGCCAAATACATTGGACGCATCAAACGGTCGCTTTGAATAACCAGACTAGATTGTTCATCGCCGACACTGCCGACCGACAAACTGGGCGCGTGGCAACTGGGCACCTGGCACCTGCGTTGGCACTCCCCGATTGAACCTGGCGTACGTTGGTTACTCTGAATTGTGTTGGTTATTCCGACCTGCGCTGGGGCAAACCACCCACGCCGGCACCGTCTTTGACGCCCAGTACTTTGCCAAGCAATAGTGCGAGTCCCGCGATCCCGCCCGAGAACAGTGCTCCCATCTTGGCGGCGCCCTGCAATTCAAGATTCTTGAATGCTTGACCTGAGACAAACAGGGCCACCGTAAGCCCAAGCCCTGCGACGACACCGGCGACCACCAGGTGTTTCATCTTCATTCCGCTTGGCAGCGGACAATTCAACAATGTGCCCACCCACGAAAAAAAAGTGATTCCGACCGTTTTGCCAACCAGCAACGCCAGAAAAACGATCCAAGTCAGGTTGCTGATATTGGAGAACTGGACACCAGCATTGGCGAACGCAAAAAAGAACAGGCCGAAGTCGACGAAACCTTTCAAATCGTGCTCGAAGTTATTGAGCGGATCAATCTCCTTGGTACGAACATCATCGCGAAACATTCCTTCGTCGCGATCGGGTCCGGGCAAGAACGGAACGATTGGTACCAGCGCCAAAGCGGGATGCAGATGGGCGCTGAAAAGTCCCCACCAGCTGAAGGCACCGCCGATCACGATATAGGGTAGCCAACTCTGCACATTCTTCTTTCGCAAAACGTAGGCAACTACCATCCCAGGCACAATGAACAAGGCGTTGATCCAGACCGGATCCTGTGTCGGATAAAAAATCGCGATGATCATCAAACCAATGCCGTCATCAGCAACCGCCAGCAACAGCAAGAAACTGATCGCCGGGTGACCGTTGCCAAAAACAAGTCGAGCGATCAACCAAGCCAGCGCAATATCGGTCGCCGTGGGGATGCCCCAACCGCGTGCCCAAGCCTCTTCGCCTATCTGCAAGTTCAACAGAAAGTAAACGGCGACCGGACCGACGACTCCACCGAGCGTACCGAGCAACGGATTGATCGCCTTGGAGACCGGATTGAGTGCACCACCGGGCAGGCAGGCCTCGGCAATTTCTTTGGCGGCAATTCCAAAGAACAACACCATGAACAAATCATTGATGATGAAATGCAATGACAAAAAGTGATGCAATCCGCTATGCCCGCCTCCATGCGCATCGCCATCTGCAGCATCATGTGAATCGTCGTTTGAAGCATTGTGCCCGACTGAACCATCGTGCCCATCATCGGCCACAGAACCAGATGCTGGCGAACTGGAAACCGCAACCTGCTCCTCTGTCTGGCCTGCGCCGTGGTCACTCCGTTCGTGATCGTCCGCATGATCGTCTGCTTCGCCAGCAAAAATCGAATAGGTGTCGTGGACGATCTTGTGATAGGTCTCCGGCATGGCATTGGCCATCACCAGTGCGACGACGACCCCTGCCAGCAGCGGAATGGAGAATTCCTGCAGCAGAAAAACAATCTTGTTCCCTTGTCCGTGGGATTTCGACATCGATGAATTCTTGTTGGTGGAGTGGGAATGCGATAGTCAATTCACGCGCCCAAGATCGACTTTTGCGGCGTCGACCGCAATCCATGGCAGATGGATCCTGTTGGCCCGAAGCATCGCAATCCCAGCCGGCAAGGACCGGCGTGCTAGTGGCCCAGGGTCGCAAATATAGTGCTTGGCCCGATTTACGTTCAGCCCAGTTCCATGCATTGCCATCGCAGTTTGTTATTGCCACAAGGGCTCGTCATCTGCTGGACGAACAGCGTTTGTGGGCGCACATTTTCGCCGTATCATTCAGGATTCGTGTGGGCTGCCCGCTCTGGTAAGCTGTCCGGCCCGAACCGATCACCCCAAACGAGCTATCGATGCATCAAGAAGACCTGCCAGCCGAAGCGATTGGTGAAGATGAGATCCAACGTCCCCAGCCGGCTGATGAACCGATCACTACCACAGATTCGCGAGATCTTTACAAAGTCTTGCGGCATACCATCGATCGACTGGAAAAGGACAAAACCGCTCGGGGCGATTTAAAGATTCTCTCCCGGACCCTCCGCGAACTGCGCTATGCATTTACGGTCTTTCGTCCCTACCGGCGTCGCCGCAAGGTGACGATTTTTGGCTCGGCCCGGACCCCCCCGGAACACCCCGAATACGAAACCGCGGTCGAATTTGGAAAACAAATGGCCGCCGATCACGGCTGGATGGTCATCACCGGCGCCGGTGGCGGGATCATGGAAGCGGGCCACAAGGGCGCCGGTCGCGAAGCATCGATGGGATTGAACATCATGCTGCCCTTTGAACAGAGTGCGAATCCGTACATCGAAGGCGACCCCAAATTGGTCACGATGAAGTACTTTTTCACTCGCAAGTTGATGTTCGTCAAAGAATGCAGCGCCGTGGTCTGTTTGCCCGGCGGATTCGGAACGCTGGACGAAGCACTCGAAACACTCACGCTGATGCAAACCGGCAAACAAACGATGTTGCCGTTGGTGTTACTGGATTCACCCCAAGGCACGTATTGGAAAGACCTGGGTCTTTTTATGGAAAAGCAATTGCTTGGCGGCGGAATGATCAGCCCCGAGGATGTCCACTTGTACAAGATCGCCAACTCAGTCGACGAAGCGATCGACGAAGTGATTGGTTTTTACAAGGTCTATCACAGCATGCGGTATGTGCGCGACCGACTTGTGTTCCGCATCAAAGAAGAATTAAGCGCGGAAAAACTGGCTGACATTCAAGACAATTTCGCCGACATTTTGGTTGACGGTGTCTTCGAACAACACGGACCGATGCCCGAAGAAAGCAGCGAATCTGACCTCGCCGATCTGCCTCGACTTGTCTTTCATTTCAATCGGCGAGCACTCGGGCGACTGCGAATGCTGATCAATTTTATCAACGATCGTTAAGTCATTGCTTTTACGTCACTGCGCGCTGATTGATTCGGCGATTGAATCGGTAATGGTATAAACTCAATCGTGCCGGACAAGTCTGACATGTGACCCTTTGTACCGCGTGAACGAACAAGTGATACGTCTTGATTTCCTGATCCGTTTGGTTCTTGTTGCGCTGATCGCAGGCAATCTTTGCTGTGTGAGCGCGGGCTCTGATATTTCCAGCTGCGTCATCACGAGTGTTCATCCGCTGGCAACCCGCGCTGGCGAGAACGCGTTTGAACAAGGCGGTAACGCCGTCGACGCAGCCATCGCCACCGCGCTGACATTGGGCGTTGTGGACAATCACAATTCCGGAATCGGCGGTGGGTGCTTTATCCTGATTCGAACTCCGGATGGCCAAATCACGGCTATCGATGGTCGCGAAATGGCGCCCGCGGCCGCCACCGCTGACATGTACGTTCGTGACGCCAAGGCGATCCCCGAACTCAGTCAGACCGGAGCGCTGGCGATCGCGGTTCCAGGTGCGCTTGCCGCCTACCAGCAAGCTGGACATCTCCATGGACAACAAACCTTGGCCGACCACCTGCTGCCGGCTGCCAAGATCGCCGACGAAGGCTTTGCGATCGACGAGGCCTACGCACAAAAACTGGCTGATAAAGCAGATCAACTGGCGCTGTTCCCCGCTTCGCGAAATCAGCTGCTGCACGCCGACGGATCGCCCTACCGTCACGGCGAGCGTTTGCGACAGCCTGATTTGGCAAACACCTATCGCGCGATTGCCAACCACGGCACGGACTGGTTTTATAAAGGACCATTTGCCAAGACAGTCGCCACCTGGATGGCGAACAACGGTGGCCTGTTGACCGCAGCCGATTTTGCCAATTACCACACGCAGCGACGTCAACCGATTGTGACACGGTACCGTGATTGGAAAATTATCGGATTCCCACCACCCAGCTCCGGTGGTACGCATGTTGCCCAAATCTTGAACATGTTGGAATCAGTCGATCTACGCCGTGAACACGATGCCGATCCCGTCCGGACTGCGCACTTGATCATCGAAGCGATGAAACTGGCTTTCGCAGATCGCGCTCACTGGTTGGGCGACGCCGATTTTGCCAAGGTACCCAAAGCGTTAATCGACAAGACCTACGCCAACGACCTGTTCAAAAAAATCAATCGGAATGCTGCCACCGCCGTCCCCAGACATGGAGACGCCTTTGCGTTTGGTGACGATGTTTTCGGCAAACACACGACGCATATTGCCGCCGCCGATAGTGATGGTTATTGGGTGGCCATCACAGCGACTGTCAACACTACGTTCGGATCCAAAGTCATCGTTCCCGGCACGGGCGTGGTGTTGAACAACGAAATGGACGACTTCTCAAGTCAAGTGGGCGTTCCCAACGCATTTGGCCTGATTGGTGCACAAAACAACGCCATCGCACCGGGCAAACGACCACTCTCGTCGATGTCCCCGACAATCGTTTTGAACCAAGACGATCAACCCGTGCTGACAGTGGGTGCCGCCGGCGGACCCAAAATTATCACTCAAGTGTTGTTAGCCATCATTCGCACGCTTGATTTTGACGACAATTTGCAGCAGGCCGTTGCGGCACCGCGGTTTCATCATCAGTGGCGCCCCGATGTCGTATTGGTCGAGCGAACGATGCCGTCAGACACGATCGACGGTTTAAAAACATTTGGACACAACGTTCGTTTGATCACCCACACTGGAATCACACAGGCGATCGAGCGCCGTCCCGACGGCCAATTGATCGGTGTCCACGACCCGCGTGTAAGTGGCAAGACCGGTTATGCCACGCGCAAGCCTATTCCGCATCGCAACCAAGTTCCGCATCCTCCCTTAACACCCGCGAATCCATAGATCATTTCTAAGGTTTGTGCTGGCGAGGACCTTTTTTAGCGCGGCGACCTGTCCTGACGCGGCATGCCATGACAGGTCAAGGCCTACGGTTGACTCACGTCATCTTTTAATCGCGGCAGTCGCGATCACCTCACGCATCGACCTTGCGTCCCACCAGACGCAGAAATGTCAGCAACGCAAGCACTTGCAACGGTAGCAGCAGCCAGACAGACACGCCCCAGCCGATCGGCAGCGT
>JABDKS010000651.1 GCA_013002105.1 Pirellulaceae bacterium
CGTAAAACGTCGCAAGATTCAACAGGCCGTAGGTAATCATGAACGCCATCGTGATCAACGGCGCGATCGTGTTCAGGTCGGCCAACAGAATACATACTTGAGCGATGATGACGGTGACGATGGTCGCACGACGTGGCTCATTGTTTGGTCCGCTGCCAAACGAAAAGAACTGCATCCGGGGAAAGATATTGTCTTTGCCAAAGGCCTGCAGGATTCGTGGTGCGCCCATCATGCTGCCAAGTGCTGACGAGATGGTCGCGGCAAACACACCGGCTGCGATCAGGGCGGGCAGCAACGCGATATCCGAAATGATCAGGTTGTTGGTGACCAAGTCGCTTCGGTCGCGGGCTCCGGCCAGCATAAAAGCTTGAGTCAAATAGACGAGGCCTGTGACCACGACGGCGGCGATGGTGCCACGCGGAATCGAGCGAGCGGGATCTTTCAGATCGCCCGACATGTTGGCACCGGCCATGATTCCCGTCACCGCCGGAAAAAAGAGCGCAAACATTGTCCAAAAAGATTCGCCGGCAGTGAAACCCGGACCGCTATTGGCTTGCAATCTCGCGGTATCAAAATCACTCCACGCGCCCAGATAAAATGAGATGATCGACGCAATCACGGTCGCCAAGATCGCGAACTGAATTTTGATCGTCCAACCAGCACCAATGGCGACGCACATGCAGACGGCGACATTGGTGATCGATGCGACCAGCGTCGGTGAAACGCCCGCGGGCAAATAGGTCATCAGGGCTTCGGTAAACCCAATCACATACATCGCCACCGACAGCGCTTGCGCGCCAAAAAACAACAACCCGATCGCGCCACCAAATTCCGGGCCCAAAGAACGGCTGATCAAAAAGTAGGCGCCGCCACCTTCGACTTTGGTGTTCGTGGCGATCGCCGACAACGAAAGTGTCGTTAAAAGTGTGATCAGCTTGCTGGCAAGCACGATCAGAAGTGCTGCCCAAACCCCTGCCTGGCCAACGACGTAGCCGAATCGCAGAAACATGATCACGCCAAGGATCGTCAGGACGCAGGGTGTGAACACACCGCCGAATGTTCCGAAGCTATTTCCGTCGCCGGAAGTTCGGCTACCTTGACTCATCGTTTGTGCCATCTTGGCGAGAAGGGAAATCTGCGTCGCGCTGGGACCGCGTCAAAACGTCCTCATCGGTCAGCCGCTGGAAGTCTAGCAGAGATTCGGTAGATGCCAGAGAGTAAGTTGCACCCCCATCGCTTTTGCGTGTCGCCATCGAGCGAGGAATTGGCCTGCGGCGATCAACTACGCAGTTGGGTGAACTTGGCGAGGCTAGCTTGCCGATTCGAAACCGGCGTCCCGCGCCGTGAAAGCAAAGTTCTGACTTTGCGAAAAGAACTCAAGCGGATTTTCGTAGACGACCTTGCGAATCAGTGATTCGCTGTGGCCGCGGCGACGCATTTCAAAAATCAAATCGGGTACCGCTGTCGGTTTACTCGGTCCCCAATCACCCGCGGAGTTGGTCATCAGTCGCTCGCCACCGGTCATTTCGATCATGTCCACCGCTCGCTGCGGAGTGCATTTCGTGACCGGGTAAAGAGTCATGCCAGCCCAAAAACCGCGATCGAGAACCTCCGTGATTGTATGTTCTTCGACGTGATCGACCAGGATCCGCGAGGGATCCAGACGAGAATCGTCGCAAAGCATATCCAAGATCATACGCGTGCCTTGAAACTTGTCTTCCAAGTGCGGCGTGTGAATCAAGATCTGTTGGTTGTGGGCGGCTGCCAGATCGAGATGCTCCAAAAATATCGTCGCTTCGTTCTTGGTGTTTTTGTTCAACCCGATTTCACCGATACCCAGCACGTTGGGTTTGTCGATGAATTCCGGGATCATCGCAATGACATCGCGTGACAGAGATACGTTTTCGGCTTCTTTTGCGTTGATGCACAACCACGTGTAATGCTGAATTCCGTATTGGGCCGCCCGTTTGGGTTCCGTGTCGGTCAATTGGCGAAAATAGTCACGAAAACCGTCAACACTGCCGCGGTCGTATCCGGCCCAGAACGCTGGTTCGCTCATCGCCACGCAACCCATTCGCGCCAACGTCGCGTAGTCGTCGGTGGTGCGAGAAACCATGTGGATGTGGGGGTCGATGTAATCCATCTGAGATCAACTTTATCGGGAATCAAGAATCAACTTAGAGAACAGATCGCGGTGGTCAGATTTGCATTTCACTACGCCACTGCGATTCGTACTCACGGGAAAACAATTTCTGTAGCCGCTCGGCACGGTCGGGACCTTCGCTCAATAGCAGTCGTACAGCTTCGCTCAATTTTTCGCGCCGTTCGTTAGACACTCCAGACATCGACTCGCCATCATCGGCGGCACGGTCCATGCGGTCAAAATCGGCAGCAATCTCCAGCAGTTTCGCACGTATCTCCAGAAATGTTTCGTCCAAGATGTGGTTCGCAGTTCGATCGGTCATGGTGGTGTGCGATTAGCAAAGGCCAGTGCGATTGGAAAGGTCGGGGAGGTCAACAGTCTATTATAGACATCCCGATGGTGGGTGTCTTGATGAGCGATGGGAGCCCAGTGGAGGTGAATCAGGCTGAGTGACGCGTGCTGTGAAGTGATGCCGGCTTTTTCGTGACGCGGCTGTTAAGTGACGCGGCTTTTGAGTGACGCTAATGTTATGTGACGCGATGGGTAGGCGTGGGTCGTCCGGGCCGAAGCGAATGGGCCGATAGGCTTTCAATGCTGGCAGACCGTGTCTGGGCAACCTGTCGTAGGCTACTTTCGCAAGCCGAACGTAGATCCGCCGGATCGATTGCCACGCGAGCGTTGACGATCACTTGAATTTTTCCGTCGACCGAGCGTCCAGATCGCAATCCAACATCGACATCCGATGAATTGCTGACAACATTAGCGACCGCTTGGGAATCCCCACCGAGCACCGACACCTTTAAGTGGGCGATCGCGCCGGCGTACTGTTTGATAACCGCGTCGGCGGTGGTCCGTACAACTTCGTGCGCCAATTGATCCAGGTCGATCGATACGTTGCTCGTCAACATCGCTGTCAAATTAACCCAGCCAAGTTCTGCTTCGCCAATGGCGTAGGTGTCGTAATCGATGTCCAGCAATCTTCGCCCCGCCGTCATGGGTGATTCCAAATACCCGAGCACCTGATCGACGCCCGCACCTGTTTTTGGACTCACCGAAATTACTGGCACGGTGGGAGCCACATTGGCCAATGTGTCACGCAGGCGTTGGATTTCATCCTCGGACAACTGATCGCTACGCCCGATCATTAGAAAGTCCGCTTCTTCAAGCTGCTTTCGAAAGATGTATTCGGCTTGCGGCGAGAATCCGCTCAGGGTTTGATCGTTGTCTTGGGCCAAGATTCGTCGACCGTGCGAAGGTTTTAAAAGGACGCCGAAAGGCGCTAGTTCGAATCGGTCCCCAAGCAATTGCTGTAGTGGCAACACGACGGTCGCAACCAAGTCGGTACAACTACCGACCGGTTCGGCCAACAGGACGTCGGGCACGTCGGACTCACTGAGCGAATCAGCGGTGGATACAAGGTCGTCAAAGCTACAACAGAAACAGGCACCGGCGACTTCGCCGACCGAGAACCCCTGCGATCGCAGATTGTGTGTGTCGACCAAATCGGCCGCTTGGTCGTTGGTAATGATGCCGACTTTCTGGCCCGCGGCGACGTAACGGCGAGCCAATTCACCGATCAACGTCGTCTTTCCGGCGCCAAGAAAACCACCAATCAATACGAATCGAGTTTTTGTCACACAGGTTCTCACGGATAGAGGTTGCGTCCTTTGTTTTTGACTCGCGTGTGCGGTTAGCACGTTGTTGATGCTAGCCCATTGATGCCAGTTCCGCTACGCGATCGGCAACCAAGGGTGTCGCATTCGCGATCAAAAAAACTTTCCGCCGATTGGTAGCACCGCTCAGCAGTTCGATCTGCGATCGTTTTAGTCGCAACGCGTCGGCAAGGGCTTTGACGATCGCTTTGTTTGCTTGGCCTTTATCGGCGGGTGCCGTGACCGAGACTCGCAGGGCATTGTCGTATTGTCCGCCAACCCGTGTCTGCTTGGCACCTGGGGTGGCATGAACCCGTAGTCGGCAGGAGTTTCCCGAGCAGTCGATCACTAGCTATCTGCTCCGGTCAATCGATCACACCTTCGAACAGACGCGATCCAATACGAACCATCGTGGCGCCTTCGGCAATTGCCTCGACAAAGTCGCCGCTCATTCCCATTGACAGTTCGGTCAATGGAAGCTGGAACTGTTGTGACAAGTTATCACGAAGATGACGCACCTGGGCGAACTGTCGACGAGCAGCATCGGTATCAGTACCCCAGCCAGCCATCGCCATCAATCCTGTAATTTCGATCGCCGGTGGCGTGCCGTCCGCTAATAGCTTACCGATCGCATCGGCAGTTAAGCCGGTCTTTGAATCGTCCCCACTGATGTTCACTTCCAAAAGAACCCGGATCGTTTGTTGCTGGCTCATCGCTTCTTTGCTGATTGCGGCCAATAAGCGGGTGCTGTCGACACTATGGATCAGCGGTTGATGCTTTAGCAGTCGTCGCAATTTGTTTCGTTGCACATGCCCGATCATGTGCCATTGGACTGCCCGTGATTTCATTGCGTCGGATTCGGCCTTTTGCCAAAGCACTTGTGGCCGATTTTCGCCCAAGTGACGGCAGCCGGCATCCAACAGCATGGCGGTGGCTTCGGCGTCCACATATTTGGTTACGCCGATGATCAGCACGGATTCTTTGGGCCTGTTGTGTGCTGCGATTGCCGAATCCACCTCGGATTGAATTTGTTGCCAATTCGCAGCAATCCGTTGGCGTTTGTCTGATTCAGTCATGTAGCGCCAATAGGCCTAGGATTCGTGATCGGTTTCGTCGACCGTTACAATTTCTTCGGTCGAGCCATCGTTGAGATAAAAACGACCGGCAAAAAAATCAGCTACCAAGTGTTTTCCCAAGACACTGCGGCAGCGCGATTCGCCGAGCGATCGATAGATCAGCCATTGTTCGCTGCCAAGCTGAATGCGGTAGCCTACCGCTTCATCGCGTCGCACAATTCGCAACTCGTCTGCGACGGTAAGCTGCCGCCAAGTTCGGTTGCATTTGAATCGTTTTCGCTGGAAATCAAACCAGATCGGAGCGTAAAGGCGGCCGGTGCCTTGGCAATTCATCAACAGATGGTCGTCTTCGGTGATCCGGAGCGTGGCGTCGGAGGGGCCGACCCGCCATTCATTTGCCGCGATCGGAATCACAATCGCACGTTGATGTTTGTCACCCAAGTAAACTTCGCGTGTTTCGGTTTCCGCCGTCGCATTCATCCCTTTGGCTAACGGCAATCGGCAGGAGTAACGGACGCTGCGGCCGGAAATCTGATCATTGTTCGGATCGCTGGGCAAGACGCTGTCGGCCCACAGAACAGATCGATCGTCGCGGACGATCATGAATTGTCGTTGCAACACGATGCCGCCGGTCCATGGTTGTTCCAGTTCCAGATAATGGACATCGTCGTCGGAGTATTCACAAGTCGCGACCCATTGACCGATCGAGCGTTGTTCGTTGTCGTCCAATTCGATCATCGCTTGCCAGCGCCCCGCGAGGACACGTGACTTGCCCGCGAACAATTCGACTCGCGGTTCGTGTTCCGAATAGTCAATGTGGATGCGACCGCGTTGCACGTCCCATTCGGGTAATAGGATCGCCGTTTTGGATTCATCGCAATGATGCACCAACTCGGGCAACGAGATTTCCCATACCAGCCGGCCGCCGGTTTGTGTCTTGCCGCGAGCGGCGTTGATCGCCGGTTCCAATGCCTCTTTGTCGCAACTGACGGCAGCGTCCAAGAGCCCATGCTTCTTGGTGTCATCCTTGAGGTCGGCGGGATGTAATTCGCAAAAGGCATTGCCACCTTTGTCGGTGGTCATGGCGGCGACCCACGTCGCCAAGTCGGCTGCGACATTTTTCTGCTGCTTTTTAAACTTGGTTTTTGTGGTGGCTTCGATCAGTTTGCGACACCGAATCAACGACGCCAACGCCAGACGTGCATGGTTGCAACCCTTCACGCTGGTCGCAATCGAATCTTCTTCGTTTTGACACCAGCGCTGGATCGAATCGATGGCCGGCTTTTGCATTCTCGCGCACGAGGGTAAGTCTGACAGTCTCCACGCGAGGGTGAGTCCAAGTTCGCCGCCGATGATCAAGTGTGCCAATGACGCCGATCCGGCCTGTTCAATGACGCTTTCGCGTAGCTGTTGGATTTCAGAGAGCGTCGCCCACCAGTCAGAGCGGCCGACAAAATCAATCAGCTCGGGCAGCGCGGAGGCCATGACCACGGCCTTAACCGCCTCGACAGGGTTTGGTTTGGCTTGCGACCATCCATCAATCGATTCTCGCAGCAGGGCCAGAATGTTAACTTCCTCCCGAAGCTTCTTGTTGACCTTTTGGTTGCAGGCCAAACGACTGATGATCTGCCAGTTCGGATCACAAGATGCATCCTGTGCAACGGCGATACCCCAACGGTAAACGCTCCCTTTTTTGGCTGACTCACCGAACACGTTTTCCGCCGACTTTTTCTCTGCTCGCAAGCGGATCTTTTTACGCAGTGACTTCCACTGGTCGTTGTCGTCCACCGATTCGAATCGTCTGCTCGATTCGCTAGCGCGGCCGGAGCCGGTGGAGGTTTCGTGATTGAGATCGAGCGACATGAAGCTATCTGTTGTCGACGCGATATTCGCTGGCGACATTTGCGGCAAAGGGGAAGCGTGACTGGTTGATGCACCCGGGGGTGCCGGCGTGGCGGACAAAAATGCGACTGGTGGGCAAAATTCCATCGTCGGAGATCTGTGTGATTCCGTCCACTACACTGTTGGCAGCCACTACACCCTGTCGACACCCGCCGATTGGCAGCATCAATCGGCGATGCCAAGCGGAAACGTGACCGGATCAAGGCCGCTGTGGGCGACAGGAGCCAACCATTTTGCCAGCGTTAACTTACTCACTGGACGATTCGATGCCAGAGATTCACGCGTTGTTCACATTCGAATCCTGCCAACGGGAGCGATTTTTGCGTTGTTTGACGCAGGTCCAACCGGGGCGAGACTATGACGCCCGTCGGATAGGGCATCCCCGGACCACTGCGTCCTGGATAGGCCGAACGGGGCGTTTTCTCGTCCTATTGGTCGTCGCCGTGGTGTTGTCCGACGGGGGTACCCTCTGGGGGCAGGCGGCGGATGGAGTCGAATCAAAGACGCCAAAATCTGCTTTGGGCGCCGCATTAGAATCCGACGCGGCGCGACGGGCCGCCGGTGAAGAGCCAGAGCAGACAGTTGTCGACAAATACTTGGAAGAGTACGTCGGGCCGGATGATAAGGCAGCAGTGGCGTTCTTGCCGCCACCGGGCGCGACCTCGATCAGTAAAACCGGGCGGCTCTGGGTCGACCGAAAACTTCGGCGGGTTTATATCGATGGTTATGTGGCGATGCGCGAAGGCGCATTGGAGATGTTTGCCTGTCCCGTGGGTACGAAAGAACACGAGTCGATCGTGGGTGCGTTGGCAAAATCTCGCGAAGTCCATGCCGGCTTATTGGCGATCGGCGCCAAGCCGGGTAGCCCCGTTAAATTTTTGCCGGAGTTCGTTCCGCCCAAGGGGCAAGTCATTCGTGTCTGGGTTTGTTGGCGTGACGAAGACGGCAAGTTTCATGTAACCGATGCTCGCAAATGGGTACTGAAGAACGGAACCGATGCGGATGAAATGACCGCCGAGTGGGTTTTTGCCGGTAGTGGGTTTTGGAAGGATCCCTCGGATGGTCGCGAGTACTATCGTGCCGATGGCGGAGACATGATCTGTGTCTCGAATTTCAGCACTGCCATGATAGACGTCAACGTCTCCAGCAGCGCCGAAGCGAATGACCTGCAGTACATTCCATTCGTCGATCGAATTCCAAAACGCGAGACGCCGGTGCGGTTGGTGCTGACTCCCGTGGTCACGCAGGCTGCCCCTGCAAATGATCATCCTGCCAAAGCAAATCCTGCGAAAGACAAACCAAACGTGGAGCCCGCTGCGCAATCGGTTCCAACCACTCCGTCGGATCGGGTGCCGACCGAAGATGTGTTGCCGATCAATCCCGCGGCGGCGAAATCAATCAAAAAATAGCGGTTGACGTCGAGCGGTCGGTTAGTGGTCTATCGCCGCGTAGGCGTTTTGTGACCAGTAGTTCATCCCGATCGGGGCGGGTGCGTTGTTGTCGGTTGATCGGTTTGTGTCAATCGTTCTGCTTGCGCATCTTAAATTCGCGACAGCCCGACCGCAGTTGGGACACAGGGGCGCGCTTTGGCACGCCGGTTGGTGAACTGTTGCAATTGATCTGATCGGTGCATTCAGCAGATGAATCATTTTCGTCGGGCGGTTTGGCTCCCGGTAGTGATAATCCGTCGACCTTCCTTAACTGCGCTGTATTGTTGTTTGGCGAAGCTCTGTGGATATGGTGCTTCGTGCGACCTGTAACACGGAGCGTGGCTCATGAATTTAATCAAAAACTTTATTTCGCGGATCATCAGTCCCGATGCGCTGATCTTTGTTGTCTCGGTAATCTTCCTTGGCGCCATGCATCAGTTTGCTTTCGGGGACCGCTTGGCACTCATTCTGTATTACCTGTTCGCCGTTGGCGCAGCGTACGCACTAGTTCGCCGCCGTGCGATTGGATTGGCGTCGGCGATCGTTGCCGTCCTGGCCGCGACGATGTTCGCGCAGTTGTACTACTCGGCAAAACCTGACACCTGGAATCCTGTCTACGATGCAACCCGCGATATGGTCGGCCTTGGTGCATTGATGTACCTGACCGTTCAATTGCTGATCGCTAGTTATAAAATGCAGCGAGAAGAGAAGAATCGAGTTCTGCAAAACAAGATCGAACAACAGCTCGTCGCGATGCGAGCCGAAGCATTGCGTCAGACCTCCCATGAAGTCCGCACACCTTTATCAACGATCACCGCGATCAGCGAAACTCTGTTGGACGGCAGCACGGGCGACCTAAACGGTGATCAACGCGAGTTCATCGAAGACATCGACGAAGCCGCTCAGCATTTATTGGCC
>JABDKS010000673.1 GCA_013002105.1 Pirellulaceae bacterium
CGTTAGAATCAATGGCGGCCCCGTAGTCACGGTGCCGCCATTTTTCTTGAACCTGCGACGACTAATGTATCGACGTCTCTACGCAAAATCGGTGTTCTACCCAACGCTGGGTTGGAACTATCTGCTCGGACGCGTTTTGGGTGTCCGCCGCTGGTGGGACCGAATTGATCCCAATGTGATCGTCGGTGCCTACCCGTTCGCACGTGATGTCTCCGGGCTGCACGGCGAAGGCGTGCGAGCGGTCGTGAATACTTGCGAAGAGTACCCAGGACCGCAAATTCAATACGACCAGCACGGAATCGAACAGCTGCGCATTCCCACCACCGACTTCACGCATCCAAAGTTGGATGACGTCGCGTTGGCCGTCGAGTTCGTCCAGAAACATGTTTCCAACGGAGACACCGTTTATATCCACTGCAAAGCTGGCCGCGCACGCAGTGCAACGGTGGCAATGTGCTGGTTGATGAAGTATCGGGAGCTGTCGCTCGAAGATGCACAAGCTTCGTTGCTGACATCGCGGGCTCACGTGAACCCACGTTTACTCAAGCGACCGGTGGTTCGCGAATTTGCAAAACAGCTTGCTGATACAACGTAAGTCATGCTTGACAAAGCGCGTAAAACATCAGCGAACTGCCGGCGCTGCCGAGCGCGCAGAGCGTTAGAAATACGACTGATAATTTGCCGCCGCGGCGCAAAACCAGTGCACCGACTGCCAGCAATGCCAGAGTAAACAGCGGTGTGATCCACTGCACGTCGCTGCGGTGCGGCGATAGGAGCTCCGCCAAGATCAGTCCGGGCAAAACGGGAAACTCTGTCATTGCCGAAACAAGTTCCGCACCGTTACGCGACATGCTCACCAGCCAACTGTACGGTGCGTGCAGCACGATCAAAAATAACCAGATTCTCTTACGCAAGGTCGCATGCGCGCGGGCAGCCCATACCAGCATCGATAGCAAGGCAATCCAGCAGACGACGCACGCAACCGGCCTTGTCAGGTAAGGGGACAAGAAGGGCGTCAACGCGAGCCCCAAAGCGACAATGGTCATTGCCCTTAGCAAACCCATCACACCAAAACGAATCGGCGGGACTTCGCTGTCCGTGCCAACGTTGATCCAGCCGCGCCGTTGATTCCAAGCCCAACCCAACGCCGCAATGCAAATCGTCGCCACGATCACCCAAAACGCAAGTCGCTTGGATGTGATGGTTTGCACCCAGGATCCGGACCCCGAAACCCATCGGAATAACTCCGGCACGAAGAATCCGAAACCAAGACTGATTCCGCCCGCGAGTACCAGTATCGGCATTGGATCGACAAATCGCTTCCACATCGCCGATGGCCGTTTCAAAAATTTCACTGAGCTGATGCCATTGCGAAGCTACCTCGTCCTAGCACACCGGGCCGCAAACGACGCAAACATCGCGAATCTGCAGAAGACGGTTTGACTTTTCGGGCAATTTGACGATCAGGTCGCCCAAGGAACATAATTGGTCACACCATTCAGCATGATCGTGGGGCACTTTCATGAGAGCCCTCGAGACTTTGCGTTCTGCGTACAACTTGGGCAATCGTAGTCAGAAATGAACGAAATCACATCCGATGTTCCGACCGACCAAGTAGATCCGCAACTTATCGCGACCGTCAAACTGGCGATGCTGCCGAAAATTGGGCCACGAACCATCATCTCGTTGCTCGAGCGATTCGGCGATGCCCAATCGGTCCTTCGCGCCGATGGCCCTGCCCTTGCGACGGTCCCCGGCGTCGGCCCAAAAATGATCCACACGATCCGTACGGCCGATCATCACGTTGACGTCCAAGGCACGCTGAAATGGTGTCGCGAAAACGATGCACAGGTCGTGATGCGGGGTACTACCGGATATCCGACACGACTGGAAGAGCTTCCCGACGCACCGCCGTTGCTTTTTATTCGCGGTGATATCACAGCGAGCGATCAGTTGAGCGTTGCGATCGTCGGCACACGGCACGCGACCCACTACGGACTAAAACAAGCGGAGCGTTTCGGGTATGCGTTGGCCAAGGCCGGCGTGACCGTCGTCAGCGGACTTGCCCGCGGGATTGACGCCGCAGCTCACAATGGAGCACTTAATGGTGGTGGTCGAACACTGGCGGTGCTTGGCAGTGGTTTGGGCGAAATCTATCCGAGCGAGCACAAGGGATTGGCCGATGCCATTGTCGCCGATGGAGCTGTCATCAGCGAGTACGGCCCGGACGCCAAACCGCGCGGCGGCATGTTCCCACAGCGCAATCGGTTGATAGCCGGGTTGTCTTTGGCGACGTTGGTGATCGAGGCGCCCGATCGAAGCGGCGCTCTGATCACGGCCAGAATGGCTGGCGAACAAAACCGCGAAGTACTCGCTTTGCCCGGCAATGTCACCAGTCGCGCCGCACGCGGTTGCAATCAACTGATTCGCGATGGAGCAACACTGGTACAGAATGTCGACGACGTCTTAGAAGCACTCGGGCCAATGCGGCAACCGGTTCAGACCGCTGACGGGCACGATGTCCGCAACGCATCGGAATTGACTCTCAATGACATCGAGCGGGCCGTGCTGGAATCGATCGATGCATCCAGCACACCCATCGACGATGTGATTTCCAAGAGCGGCCAGCCAGCCCACCGCGTGATCGCAACGATCAGCGTCTTGGAAATGCGACGGTTAGTGCGTCGTCTGAGCGGCCAATACGTCGCTCGTATTTAGAACGGGGATTCGAGCGTCCGTCAAACATCCGTCACACGCTGGGAGGGTCGTTTGGGCCGACCCGAGCCGTCCCCGCGAAAATGCGGTCGCGGCACGACGTTTTGCCGAACGCCGGCGCCGTCCAAATCACCCAAATACTCTTCACGGACTTTCGGGTGCTGTTTGACTTCCTCAGGCGGCCCCTGCGTCAAAACTTGTCCTTTGAAGATCACGTAGCATCGGTCGACCGTTCCCAAGATTTCACGAGCCGCGTGGTCCGTGATCAGAACGCTGATATGATTGTCACGCAACTGTTTGATGACTCCTTGAATCGACTGAACCGTCACCGGGTCAATCCCTGCGAACGGTTCATCCAGCATCACAATTTTTGGGTTCGATACCAGGCATCGGGCGATCTCCAAACGTCGGCGTTCACCACCACTCAAACCGGCCGCTTTGCTTTTGCGGATGTGGGTAATGTTGAATTCTTCTAATAGTTCGTCGGTTCGTGCTTTACGCGTTTTACGATCGGCGCCCAACAATTCCAACAGCGCAGAAATATTCTGTTCGACGGTCAGCTTTTTGAACACACTGGGTTCTTGCGGCAGGTAGCCCATGTGACCATCACGTGCGCGGCGAAACATGGGCCAGTCCGTCACGTCGCGTCCATCCAAGAAAACCTGTCCGCGATCGGGTTCCACCATTCCGCAAATCATCCGAAAGCTGGTTGATTTGCCGGCACCGTTGGGTCCCAGCAATCCAACGATTTCTGATTGCCCGACGTGCAGATTCACGCCATCGACGACACGTCGTCGGCCGTAGGTCTTCTGAAGCTCGACTGCCTCCAGAATTGGCTCTTCGTCGTGTTGCTGATCGTTAGACATATGGAGATCCTTCTCGTCGATATGATTGCGGATTGATTGCGGTTCGTTTGTCTCGGGATTTTGTCATCCCAAGATGGATGCCGTGACAGCGACTGTGCCCACTGCGCGACCCAATTCGATTTACCGGATTAATTTAAAACGCTTGAAATTCGGAGTGAATGGCACCGGGCGACTCCAGGGGTGCGGCCAGAACACGAGCAGTGCCTTACCAACCAACAAGTCACGCGGCACATACGAAGCACTGGCCCATTTGTATGCATCCTGTTCAAAATCCGACGGCAGTTGGTACAGCGCTTTGGTACCGGCCCAACAACGTGCATCCAAACTTGCCGGGCTATTATCACCCATCGGAAAAAACTGGTCCTCCTGCATGGTAAAGCTGACGCTCCGCCGAGCCGGCCAGAGGGCGAAGCCCTCCCAATCGTCCGGCCTGGCAAACACCGCTTGCGCTTCGGACTCGGGAACACCGCCTCCGCCGGCGCGACGAAAGACTTCCTGATCGTAATCGGACATTTCGCCGCTACTGGTCATCGTCGCGATGTAGTACTTGTCGCGATCAACGCTCAATCGATGCACAGTACCGGTGCCGCCGCGCAATGCGACCGCGGCCGGTGCGGCGTCCAGTGGATGCACTCCCTTTGCGTACCGCGGATATTGCTGCGCGCCGGTCAAGATCGCACTGGACTGAAACGTCGTCGCGCCGTCAAATTCAACCAGTTCATCATCGATCCATAACAGCAGTTGGTCATCACAGTTGCTGAATCGTAGTTGGTAACGCCCCCCGGCCCGCATCACGGTATCGCCAAGAACCGATTGAGTTGATTTTCCCGTCGCGTCGGTAAACGACTGCGGCTGCCCTTCGTACTCCAACGTCAGGGCTGCTTTGCCGCTGGTCAAGTCGACCGTGCAGTGGTGCTTGACTCCGGACTCTATCAACTCCAAAACGATTTCACGGCAATCCGACGATGTTTCCAGATCGGTTTCGATCAGTAAATCGCCTACCCAGTGCGTACCGTCACGGCCAGTGTTCGATCGGCTACCACCGTAGGTGGCATAACGCCCAAACTGGTCGGGTGATTCACCCGATTGATAGGCCGAGTTCAATTCAAAATCCGGTCCGACAAAAAACGATTTGATCGTTCCAAATAGTCGACCGATAAGGCGACTTCGCGCGAGCCGTTCATTGGGCAAGACACGATATACCAAATCGGAACTGACGTGCACAAAGCTGTTGTAAGCGTAGAAGTCCGAAATCAATCGACTGGAATACGGATCAACGTCTTTCAACGATCCGCCGCTATCTGCGGTTTGCCACTGTGCATCGCTGGGCCAACGATGGTAGTACCTCAGCCACTGCGGTTGATCACTTCCCGAGGGTAACGTCGCGGTCAACCCGTTCGCGTCGCGGGCAATCTTCCAGGAGTCATCTGGCGGGCTGGTCGCATTCTCGCGCCAGGGCTGCCAACGACTCGGGTATCCGGCGCTGATCAGAGCCGCAGATTGGAAATCGGAATCGTAAACGTCATGCCGCATCGCAAGCAACTTATCGGGTGGCTTACGAACAATTGAATCCTTGCTCGGCTCTGAACCGGTCGGACGAATGTAGATGTCTCCGTGCCGAACCGTCAACGTTTCATTGGGCAGACCAACGAGTCGCTTGATGTAGTTTTGTTTGGGGTTGCCAGGAAACTTAAACACGATGACATCCCAACGTTCTGGTTCGGCAAGCGTGTACGCAAACTTGCTGACCAGAATCCGATCGCCATTGAATGTCTGATGCCCGCTATCGTCGGCTAGATCCAACGCGTTCAGATGACGACAGTTGGGACAGATGCCCGCAACGACCGTTTTTTGCATCATGCCGCCGCTACGTTCCCAACTTGCACCGACCGGGAAATTCGTTTCACATCGATCGCAGAAAAGATCTTTGTGTGCCCCCATCAACGTCGGCGCCATCGATCCAGTTGGGATGACAAACGCTTCGGCAATGAATGCACGAAACAACAGCGCCAGAATGAATGCCACGACCAACGCTTCGACGGTCTCCCGCAGACCCTCTGTCCGAATGGCTTCGGCACGGATGACACCTGGGGACCGATCGTCGACTTCACCGTCAGCATCGACCTGCGCATCACTGTTCTCCGACTGCGTCGACTTTTTCTCCGCTTTGGAGGATTTCCCACCCGACTTCTTGGTCGTTTTCTTATTCGCTTTGGCGTTCATCAAAAAGGTCTGAATTTCGTTCGTATGGAAAGGATTGCTGATGGGTGGGGGCAATACCGACAGATCGGCGCATTTTGCAGGGCGAAACGCCACCGCATCCTAGCTGTTTTGCCCCACCTCCGAAACTTCGATTCAAACCGCCGAATCTTGGTAGAATGCCCGGGAAAGTCCGATTTATCCATCTCCGTCAAACGTCTTCAAAACCCTCGTCCTGCGGCCCCACCAACGCGGCCCCACCAGCATGGGACCTTGGGAAACCGTTTGTGAAACTGACCGACGACTGATGCTGGACGCCCTGATCTGCTTTTGACACCGCTGAACGAATTGCCAAAATAGGGCAACACCAGCGATACAATGACGATTCTTGGCCTTTGCCAACACCAACCTCTTTTGAACTGCGACGCCTCCTGCATGCACTTTCGCTATCTGCCATCATCGATCCTGCTGCTGGCGTTTTTATCTATGACCGCGTTGGTGACCGCTCCGACGGCAAACGCTCAGGAAGTGGCGTCCAAAAGCGAAGTGAATGCACTGATCGAAGAACTCGGGCATGAGAACTACGCTCGTCGCGTGCTTGCCAAAGAGAAGCTGCAGCGATTGGGACTGGAGGCTTTTGACCAGTTGCACACGGCAAAATTCCATCCCGACAGCGAAGTCGTCTCGGCGGCCCGCTATCTGATCAGCAGTTTGATGGTCAGTTGGTCCAAAGAGTCTGATCCGGCACCGGTTCGTGAAGCGCTCAGCGAGTACGGTGGCCAAGAGCCAAGCGAACGCGAAAGTCGCATCAAACTGCTCGCAAACTTGCCCGATCGCCAGGGGCTCGAGGCGCTCGTTCGGCTCACGCG
>JABDKS010000678.1 GCA_013002105.1 Pirellulaceae bacterium
CTGTGTACCTTGCCCGGCGTCGGAGAGTGGACCGCGCAATACATCGCCATGCGCGTGCTGCGTGAGAGCGACGCGTTTCTTGCCAGCGACGTCGCCTTGCAACGAATTTTGGCGGTGGATAAAGTCCGGCCCGATCGAGGACAGCTACTCGCCCGCGCCGAGGCTTGGCGCCCTTGGCGCGCCTATGCGACGCTTCACTTCTGGACATCCGAAGTACAACAAGAATCAGCCAAACAAGGAGAGCGAAATCATGCAATTGCGGTTTGATAAGAAAGTATCGCCTGTCGGATCCATGCTTTTGGTTACCGACGACCTGGATGTGCTGTATTCGCTGGACTTCGAAGATTTTGAGCCGCGGATGCATAAGTTACTAAAACGGTATTACGGCGATGTTCAGTTGCGATACGGAACGATTGCCCCACGAATTCGCGAGTCACTTGACAATTATTTTGACGGTGACTTCACGGCATTGGATCGTCTAGCGGTGGCAACTGGTGGCACGGAATTCCAAAGCAAGGTGTGGAGCCAATTGCGATCCATTCCCCCTGGGGAAACGCTCAGCTACGGTCGGCTGGCCGATCGCGTGGGTCGCCCGACGGCTAGTCGCGCCGTTGGCCTGGCCAATGGTGCAAATCCGGTTGCAATTGTCGTGCCTTGCCATCGAGTGATCGGGGCAAGCGGTGCATTGACCGGCTACGGCGGTGGCTTGGCTCGCAAGCGTTGGTTGCTAAATCATGAACAGGCGATCGACCAGCAGCATCCTTCGCAACTCGAACTGTTTTCGGAAACTGCGAACTAGGCACGACCTTGCTGTCTGGGGGCGCGTCTACAATGTTGTCGGTGGGTCCACCAATACGACGCTCCGACAAAGGACGCTGATGTTCCGAACGATATCAATCAACCCGTTTCGTCTGTTTGTTGTTTGTTTGCTGTTAGGCGGCACAAATGATTTAGCGGCACAAACTACGATGGAAGTTCGACTGCGGTCACAACACGAATCCTCCCAATCGCCGGTCGGTTTTGAATCGACGATTGATCGACAGGCATGGGATGCGTCCGAAACGGCGATCATTGTTTGCGACGTCTGGGACTATCATCATTGTCTGAACGCGGTGCGACGCATCGAGGAATTCGCGCCCAGGTTGAATCAGGTATTGCAGGCTGCCCGTAAGCAGGGTGTGACCATCATTCATGCACCCAGCGATTGCATGGACGCCTACCGCGACCATCCCGCCCGTCAACGGGCAACCGGCGCTGAAAAGTCAGAGAAGTTGCCGGCGGATATCGAAACCTGGTGTTCGCAGATTCCTTCGGAAGAGAGTGCAAATTATCCGATCGATCAATCTGATGGCGGTGAAGATGATGATCCCGTTGAACACGCTGCGTGGGCAAAAAAGCTGGAATCGCTTGGTCGCAATCCGCAGATGCCCTGGAAAAAGCAGACCGAGATGCTGACCATTGATCCCGTGGTTGACTACGTTAGCGACCGCGGAGACGAAGTCTGGAATATCCTTCAGCAGCATGAAATCGAGAACGTCATTTTGGTTGGCGTGCATACGAACATGTGCGTTCTGGGGAGGCCGTTTGGACTTCGTCAGATGGTCAAAGCCGACAAGAACGTCGTCTTGATGCGAGACATGACCGACACGATGTACAATCCGAAAAGCTGGCCATACGTCAGCCATTTCGAGGGGACTCGTCGGATCATCGATCACATCGAAAGGTACGTTTGTCCAACGATCAGCAGCGACCAGATCATTGGAGGCAGTGAATTCCGATTTGCCGGCGACTCCGGAAAGCCAGAGCCTAAACAAGCCGCTGGCGATCCACATCGCGAGTGGACGGTGGTATCGGTACCCACGCAGACTCCGGATTCAAGTCCATCGGTTCAGTGGTTTCGTTGCGTGGTCCGTATTCCAAACGACTGGACCAGGCAAACGATCCGTTTGAATTTCCAGCACAGCGGTGGTTTGCAGGCCTGGATCAATGGAAACAAACTTGCAATTGATGATGACAAGAGTTTTGTGGTCGCCGCAGCCGACGTCACCCCTGACGATGCAAACCTGTTGGTGGTGCGGGCAGCCACCGGCGCGATCCGTGTGACGCCGATGTTGCGGTCCGGCAAGCAATCGCTTTCGTTGGCAGGAAAGTGGCAGACGCGAATTGGCGATGATCCGGCATATAGAAACATTCCACTACCGGCCAAATTCGGTGCCGGGTCGGATATTGTTTTCGCGCCGAAGCCGAATCGGTAGCTGGCACCCGTCGGTAACAAGATCACCCTTGTAGATCATTGGAGTTTTCCCGCATCGGCCTACTCGGCGGATTGTCGCCGATTGGTAAAGGAAAAACCGCATCGCGGACGCGCCGAGATGCGGTTCTAAGTAGTTTCGTGTCGCCAGCGGCTGCTAGCTCTTCTTCGCACTCGCCGGAGCGGCGGCGGCGGCAGGGGCTTGAGCGGGCGCTCCCTGGGCGAGGCCGGGGCGAACGCGCTTGTTGATGTCGGTTTCCAACACGCCAAACACCGATTCGTGGCGGGCAACTGACATTTGCAGAGCCGCCAACAAACGCTTGGCGGTGAAGAAGTTCACGATGATTCG
>JABDKS010000703.1 GCA_013002105.1 Pirellulaceae bacterium
CTGTGTAACCGAGCGACCAGCATGCCCCTGTTTGGGCAGCGGTCACGCGGATTGCTCGCACTGGATCTGCTTCGCTGCACGTCGGCAGCCAAGGCTTTGGATAAGGCCCATGCCGAGTTCGCCAAGACTCGCTACGAAGGCTGCAATATCATTATTGCGGACGCCGCCAACGGCTACGCGATTCATGCGGATGAACGTCAGGAAGTCGTCGAGTTACGTGACGGCCTGAACATCATTGGTGCTCGTAATTTGAACGATCCCGATGACCAGCGGGTTCAGATGGCCCGTCGTCTGCTCACTTTGCAAACGCTCGATTCGCCCGTGAAGTTCCTGGCTGTGGCAAGTCGTGTGTTCGCTCGTGCTCCCGTCGGAGGCGGGCGCCCAAGCATGGTGATTCGCAACGAGGATTACGGTACCGTCAGCAGTTCGTTGATTGCTTTGGGCGTCAAACCCCGTGACGCAATCTATCAGTTCAGCAACGGCGCCCCCGACCAAGCAAAGTACGAAGATTTCTCGCCGATGCTACGAGACATCCTCAGTCGGGGCCTGCGAGAGTCGCGCACCAAAGCCAAAGTGCAAGCAAGCTAGACACCAGTCGTAGAACGGACCTTAGAGCAATTTTAGTTTTCTCGTAGGCCAGGACCTGTCCTGGCGCAGCTGTGCCAGGACAGGTCCTGGCCTACGATTGATCCCACGTATTCAGTAAAAATGCTCTAGACACCAGTCGTAGAACGGACTTTAGTCCGTTGTGAATCGTAGAACGGACTTTAGTCCGTTGCGAATACGGCAGGTCCTTTGGCAACGCTCTGAAGTCGGTGCTACGTATTCTTGGTAACGCATTGAAATGCGTTCTACGCGGGCTGATCCAGTTCCTGGCTACTGCGACAGCATTTGAGCCATCTGTGCCATTCGCTGGGCGGTTGCTGGATCGATCGTTTGGTACAGGATCGACAGTGACTTGTAGGCGGGAGCATAGGTGCCATCGATTCGGATCGCCTCGCGCAACGCTTTCTCTGCATCGCTCATCCGGCGAACGCGTGCCAAGCAAAGTCCCAGGTTGTACCAGTCGGGTGCAGCCCGCCGCATCTGCGTCAACTCTGTCCAGGTTTTGACCGCGTCAGCGTAATCGCCGCTCCACATCAACTGGTTTCCCAGCACCTCCAACGCTGATTCACGCGCCCGCAGCGGACGTGGTTCAATCTCAATCGCCTTGCGAGCGTGCTCGGCGGCATCGGTCCACCAACGTGTTTCCGCCGCCTTCTGATCCGGTTGGTCGGCTAACCGCTCGGCGGCGATTCGTGCGATTCGTGCCAGAATGCTGTGAATTTCTCCGTCCCCCGCGTCATCGCGCAGCAACTTGCCAACTCGGATGGTCAAGTCATCAGCTTGGACCAAAGTCGCCCCACCACCTTGTTTGCGATCAATCCACCAATAAGCCTCCGCCAATAGGTCCATTCGCTGGAGTTGCTGGGCGACCAGGTTCGGATCGGGCTGCACACGGCGGAGCGACTGTTTCTTTTTCGCGATTTCCGTCCCGCGCGGCTTGCCCGACTCGTAAACGGCAATCCAGTGATTGGTCGTGCTCGTGTGGGGGACCTCACTGGCGACAGTCGGCATATGGCAAGCGATGCAGTTGTTCTGCTCTGCAGCAAGTCGCTCGGACAGTTCAATGTGGCAACCGTTGTCATCACCGTGACATTCGCTGCATTGATCACGCCGCCAAGCGATCAGGTCTCCGGGAGCATCACTCTGATGCGACGGGTGACAGGTCATGCACGTCAGCGTTTTGGACTGCGTGTAACACCGACTTTGCCACATTTGATCGACGTGGCCGGTGAAGACACTGGTCAGATCGTCGGGCGCGTCATCTTTGTAGTGCAGACGCGTTTGGGCAAAATCCGAACCGGGCAGAAAGTCCCAAACACGTTTTCCAGGCGCATCGACCACGACGTCACCGTGCAGGTGGCATTGTGTACAAATCGATTCGCGCTCACGCCGATCCAGTTGCGCCGGATGCACGATTTTGGAATCAAAATCAGTTGACGGCTGTTGGATCTTTCCATCGGCCAGACCTCGGTACAACGCGGTGTGTTCCTGTCCGGGTCCGTGGCATCGCTCACAACCGATTGCCAATTCGTGAATCGCTGGGCGGTGGGGATTGTCGCTGCGCGGGCTGACCAGGCCGGCGTGGCAGTAGAGGCATTCATCGTTGATCACGCGCGTCAAGCCGAAATGGTTTTTGCCTTCGTATCCCGGCGCCATTTCGTACTTGTTCCCCGCGACATACCAAGTCACCGGCGACTGCAACATGTAATCACGATCAGCCAACAAGTAGCCTTTGGCAAACGCACCACTGCCCATCACATAGCAGACCGGCAATTCGGCAGTGGGAACACGCCGGTCAGGGGAACCAAAAAAAAGCGACTCGCGGTGGGTCAGTTGTTCATCGGGCGACAGGACCTGATAGCTCCGCTGGCTGGGACGATGCACCAGCGTCATGTCGGTCGGCTCATTTTGCAAGGAATCAGAGAGCGAGCGACTGTGGTGTGTCTGCAAATAGGAGTGATGTCGTCCCTCGTGGCACTCGGCACAAACGGCCGTGCCCACATATCCATCGGGTCGCTTGTCATATTGGGCGAATGAGTAGGCGACGCTGCGGGTCGTCGACCGCTCAGATGCCACGGGGTGGGCGACAGACGCCGGGTCTCTCTTCGCCGGTTCGCCAGCCGACCCGGGACCGCCATTCACTGCCGTTGGCGAGCGAGGCTGATCAGGTGCGGTAGTGACATGTTGCCCACTGGTCGTCGGATCAGCAGTCGGTTGTGATGACGTGAGCCAAATGGTTCCGCCGACACCGGCGGCGACCGCGACGATCAGTGTCGCCAACAACGGGAGGCTTTGGCGATTCACTGGCACGGACAGAGTTGATTGCGGAGCGGCTTGACGATGTCACAGATTGTACCGCCGCTGGTAAGGGGGCACCAAGGTTGCCACGACGGTCAATGAGCTAGCCGCGAATGGTCGGGC
>JABDKS010000713.1 GCA_013002105.1 Pirellulaceae bacterium
ACCCATTGGTCGACGATCAACCCAGTCTCGCGATCAACTTTCAACAACGACTGAATTTGCTTGTCGGTGTCCGCCGTGGTCATGAATACGCCGTCGCCGATGACGATCGGAGTCGAATGGCCACGACCAGGCAACTTGACTTTCCAATGGATGTTCGTGCCTCTAGTCAAGTTCCAACGCAGCGGAATGTCGGTGCCTTCGGCCGCGTGGTTATTGCCTTCGGGGCCGCGCCACTGGGGCCAGTCGTCGGCCATTGCCGGCCGCAACATGAGCAAAACGGCAGCAATCACAATCAGTCGTCGAAACATGATGTCGGTCTCTCACGGGCGCAGCAATAACCGTTTCGTATATCCCATTATCGAACCACGGGGCGGACTTTGGCAATTGGGCCAGATTCGACGCAGTGGGCTAGAGCATTTTCGGAATTGGTGTAGCGTCGGTAAAAGGTGGAACCGATGCACACACAGCAAACTAGCGGCGCGACCCGTGATTGGAACTAATCGGCCGACGCCGGGGCGGCCGACGGGCTACGTCGATTCGTTTCGAAACAGCCCATCGACGAGACCGCGGATGGTTTTACCGAACGTGCGAAGCGAAGAATCTTCCAGCAAATGAGCTTGATTGCTCTGCACGATGGCAGCGGCCAACGGCTTATGTTGCTTCCACTTGACCAGATCGAACTCGCGGACGTCGACGTAGATATCCGAAAGGTTGTTGCTGATCTTGGGTACTAACACAACGCCTTCCTGGCTGCGGACGACGTGGTAGTGCATCGCGATCATCAACAGCGCCGCCCCGCAAATCATGCCTAATAAGAACTGTTTCACCGCAGCACCTCCTCCACCCGCGAGAAAAGACAATAGCGAACTGTACGCCTGTGTCCCCCCCCAAGGCAAGAGTGGATCAGAGTGCGAGGGCTCCGACTAGTCGTTTTTCGCCGCTGCGGCTGCCAGCATTTGACGTTGATGCTCGAACAAAACAATGCCGACGGTGGTGGCCAGATTCAAACTGCGAACATCATCGCTGGTCGGAATTCTAATCGCGTTGGTGTCATCAGGATCCAGGATCGAATCGGGCAGACCGGAACTTTCGCTGCCAAAGACAAACACGTCCTGCGGCGCAAAGTCAACATCCCAGATGGTGCGGGTTGCAAATCTGGAGAGGTAAAAAAATCGGTGATCACCGAGTTGTTCTGTCAGCTCCTGCCAATTGGCCGCGTCACCGCGGTCCAGGTGCTGCCAATAATCCAACCCCGCGCGTCGCAACCGAGCATCATCCAGGCGGAAGGCGGCGGGCCGCACGATCCAAAGCTTGGCCGCAGCGGCTACACAACTGCGGCCGATGTTACCGGTGTTTTGCGGTATTTCGGGCTGATACAAGACGACGTGAGCAGTCGGGGGGCGGCTATCCATCGATTCACGTGACTTGCTGGAGGACAAAAATTGCGTCCACGAATATTCGGCTCCGCTCGCCCGGTTCGGAGACAGAGGCCCGGCGTGAAGGGCTTTCCGCCAGCGATTTGCGAACGGATTTTTGATCGATCATGCTGCTAACCCCTTCGTCCGCTGCCATTCTCTCTCGCCCAACCTGAGGAGCCGGCAGCCGGAGTGAGATGGGAAGCGACCTGGACCCGTCGCGGGACGCACGACGACACACGCGCTTCGTGCTACGATTTGCGGACCACGCATACGTTTTCCGACAACTGTTTTCGTTTTTTCATGCCCATTCAAGTTACTTGTCCGAAATGTTTGAAACGCTTTCAAGTCAGCGACAAATTCGCCGGCAAGGAAGGCCCCTGTCCAAACTGCAAGCACGTTATCAAAGTACCGGACGCTTCGGAAGAAGTCGTTATCCACGCGCCAGCGGATGACGCGCCGAAGGACAAATCCGGCAAAAGTGTCCTCAAGCCGATCACGCGTCAGGAAACGGATGTCACCCGCAACGGCTTGCTGATCACCTGTGGCTGCATTCTGGGCGTGTTTGGTTTGGCATTTGGGTTTCGATTAACGGGAGGC
>JABDKS010000720.1 GCA_013002105.1 Pirellulaceae bacterium
ACCACGTGGGACTTGCCTCGCATCTTGGCCGAGATCGACAAGCAATTTGAACTCGCGCTCGCAGAATCCGAGACACTGCAAGATATACCGGTCGCGGATTACGACCTGCTGCTGGACAAAGGAACGGCTCCTGACAGCTATCGTCCGACCCTCTACGACGTAATTGCCCATAACGCGTTGGAGTTTTATTCTGCCGCCGAACAGGGTGGAGCCCGCAGTCAAGTTGCGTTCGATTTGATGGCCAGCAGCCCGATCTTTGGCCCGCGAAATGACTTCCTCGCCTGGGAACCGGAGACCACCGATGCCGAGTCGCCCAAGCTGAAAGCGGTTCGGCTGTATCAGCAACTGATTCAATTTCATCTCGAGGACGATGATCCCGTTGCGCTGCTGGACGTTGACCTCGCTCGATTGGTTTTCGGATCCAATCTCGCGTTTGGCGAAGAAAAAACGGCACGCTACAAGGCGGCGTTGCGACGATTCGCCGACGACTATGCGGACCATGAAATCTCGGCTCGCGCGTGGCACCACTTAGCACAAGTGCATCACGAGGACGAGGAGTATGTCAAAGCGAAAGAAATCGCAGAACTTGGGCTGGCTCGATTCCCCCAGAGCATTGGCGCCAACCGCTGCTACAACTTGATCCAACAGATCCAAGCACGCGAAGGAAAGGTGGCAACCGAACGCATTTGGAACCGTCCCTTGCCGACGATCGACATCACCTATCGCAATATCACCCAATTTCATTTTCGCCTGGTTCGATTCGATTTCGATGGGTTTATAAGGTCCACTCGCTGGTCCGCAGAACAGTTGGATACGAACGAGCGAAATAACATTTTGAATCGTGCGAGCGTCAAGTCTTGGTCGGTCGATTTGCCCGCGACCGAAGATCACAAGCAGCGTGTCGAGTCGTTTCCGATTCCCGAAGGTCTGCAAACGGGCGCGTACTATTTGGTCGCCAGTCACGATCCTGACTTCAAACCCGATGACAATGTCATCAGCTTTACCCAAATCTGGGTCAGCGATTTGGCGCTGGTGACCCGCAATCATCAGGGCGAGGGCATGATCGAAGGCTTCGTACTCAATGCCATCACCGGTGATCCAATCACAGGAGCGACAATTCGCGGCTGGTCACGCAGCAACCGCAACCAACGCGATGAAATCAAATCCGTGCAGACCGACCAGAATGGCCTTTTCCGGCTGCACACCGGCGGTCGCGGACAATTACTGATCCACGCCAAGCACGGCCAGCAAGAGGTCGCGACGGGCAACTATTTGCATAGCTATGTCAGCAATCCATCGCCTGCAACCGAGCAAACGCGATTCTTTACCGATCGAGCGATTTATCGTCCGGGGCAAACGATTCACTACAAAGGGATTTGCTATACGGTCGATCAAAAGCGCGATCACTACCAAACGATCGCGAAACGAAATGTCACCGTTATCTTTATGGATATGAACAACAAGGAAATTGAACGGGTACAACACCGCACCAACGACTACGGCAGTTTCAGTGGCAGTGTGACTGCACCGCGAGATCGCGTCTTGGGCCAAATGTCGTTGCAAATTCTCGATGGCCCGCGTGGGCAGGGCAGATTCCGCGTCGAAGAGTACAAGCGGCCCAAATTCCAGGTATCAATCGATCCGCCGGCCGAGCCGGCAAAGTTGAACGGAGTCGTCAAGCTGCAGGGCAAAGCCACCGCCTACACCGGTGCTGCGATCAACGATGCCAAAGTCAGTTGGCGCGTCGTCCGTGAAGTTAGTTACCCAGCGTGGTGGTATCGACGAACATGGTGGATGCCGCCGCAACCCAGTGCCAGCCAAGAGATTGATCATGGGATCGTCACGACGCAGTCCAATGGCACCTTTGACATTCAGTTTGATGCGAAACCTGATTTGTCGGTTCCCGAATCAAGCGAACCAACCTTTCGTTTTACCGTGTACGCGGACGTTACCGATACAACGGGCGAAACCCGGTCACAACAGCGCGTCGTGGTGGTGGGCTACACCGCGCTGGCGGCCACACTGAACACACCACACTGGCTGACCGACGACGAGCCAGTCAAAGTGAACATTCGAACGACCACCCTGGACGGCGACGCCCAGGCAGCCGCGGGGCAATTAAAAATACACCGACTGAAACAGCCTGAAACGGTTCATCGTGCTCCGCTGAACCGTCGCTACTATGGCCATCGTGGTTACAACAATCCGCCGGAGCCCGATCCATCCAATCCAGATTCGTGGGAACTGGGTCAGGTGGTACTGGAAAAAGACGTTCAGACCGATGCCAACGGCAGCGAGTCAGTCGATGCAGAGCTGGATGCTGGTATGTACCGAGCGATCATCGAGGCGAAGGATCGTTTTGGAAAAACGGTGACCAGTGATGTGCAATTCCAGGTGATCGATCCCGATGCAAAACAGCTGACGATAAAAATCCCCGATTTGTTTGCGGTCAAGACGACATCACTGGAGCCGAACGAAGAATTCCTGGCGATCTGGGGCAGCGGCTACGAACGGGCTCGCGCGTATATCGAAGTGGTTCATCGTGGCAAAGTTCAGCAAGCCTTCTGGACCGATCCCAACGTGACGCAGGTAGCGATCAAACAGAAAGTCACCGAAGCGATGCGCGGTGGCTTTAATGTCCGCACCACCATGGTCCGCGAAAACCGAGCGTACCTGAATTCGCGATACATCGCTGTGCCCTGGTCCAATAAAGAGTTGAAGGTGAAATGGGAACGTTTCGTTTCCAAGTTAGAGCCAGCGGCGAAAGAGAAATGGACCGCCATCATTTCGGGTCCCGACGCCGAGAGAACCGCAGCCGAAATGGTCGCGACGCTGTACGACGCGTCTCTGGATGCCTTTAAACCGGCGTATTGGCAGAGCGGATTCGGCGTCTTCCGTACCGACTACTCCCGCCTACATTCTCAATTCGAAAACCAGCTAAAAAACTTGCAGTTCATTCACCATAACTGGTCCATCGATTCGCGAAATGGCAACTTGACCTACCGACATTTCCCGCACGAGATCACTCAAAATCTCTCCGGCTATGGCTACTTGCGGCAGCGACGTGGGATGGGGGGGGCCGACATGATGATGGGCGAAATGATGATGGGAGGTGATGCCGCACCTGCGCCGATGGCGGCGATGCTGTCGGCCGATGAGGGGTTCGCTGATCGATCGCAACAGGAAGCGAAGAAGCTGAGTGACAAATCCGGATTGGCGAAATCCGAAGGCCGTGTCGATAACAATGGCGGCGCCGTGGAACCGCAGGTCGACCTGGAAAATGTCTCGGCTCGAAAAAACCTTAACGAAACGGCGTTCTTTTTTCCGCATCTCGTATCTGGATCCGACGGCACGGTCCAAATCGAATTTACGATGCCCGAAGCATTAACCGAGTGGAAATTTCTGGGCTTTTCGCACGACCAAGAATTGCGTGGTGGGTTGTTGACCGGCACGACCGTCACGGCCAAGGACTTGATGGTCCAACCGAACCCTCCCCGATTTTTGCGCGAAGGCGATGTCGTCGAATTCACCGTGAAAGTCAGTAACCAATCACCGGCACGGCAAACCGGTTCGGTCCGATTGACTTTCGCCGACGCGCGGACCGGCGATTCCGTCGACGCAAAACTGCAAAACTCCGATCGCGATCAGACATTTGCCATTGCCGCCGGCGAGTCGAAGTCGCTGTCATGGCGCATCAGTGTGCCCGACGATCTTGGATTCCTGACCTACAAAGCCGTCGGATCGACCGGACGATTGTCCGATGGCGAGGAAGGTTTTCTGCCCGTTCTATCGCGACGCATCTTGGTTACCGAATCACTGCCGCTGCCCATCCGCGGCAAGCAGACAAAAGAGTTCGAATTCACACGATTAATCGAATCGGCCAACTCCGACACGCTGAAGAACAAATCGTTGACCGTCCAAATGGTCAGCAACCCTTCCTGGTACGCCGTCATGGCGCTGCCGTACTTGATGGAATACCCCTACGAATGCACCGAGCAGACATTCAACCGTTTGTATGCCAATTCACTGGCCAGACACATCGCCGGGAGCGATCCAAAAATTCATCGCGTGTTCGAGCAATGGCGCAACACGCCCGCACTCGATAGTCCGATGGAAAAGAACCAAGACCTCAAGGCCGTCATGTTGGAAGAGACCCCGTGGCACGCCGCGGCACAACAGGAGAGTCAGGCGCGTCGCAATGTCGGTATCTTGTTTGATGACAATCGACTGGACGCAGAAACCAAACGATTGCTGCAAAAATTGACTGAGATGCAGTACCCCGACGGAGCGTGGCCTTGGTTTCCCGGAGGGCGTGAGAACGATTACATCACGTTGTACATCACGACCGGTTTTGGACGGTTACGGCATTTGGGAGCCGACATCGATCCCGCTCCCGCGATCAAGTCACTCAATCGATTGGACGCTTGGGTCACCGAGCAATACAACCGCATCAAGCCGGCGGACCGAAACGGAAATCATCTGTCGACCAATATTGCGTTTTATCTCTACGGCCGATCATTTTTCTTGAAAGACCAGCCGGTTGCCGCCGAACATCGCGAAGCAATCGATTACTGGCATGATCAGGCACGAAAATTTTGGCTGCAACTGGGGCATCGCCAATCGCAGGCGCATCTCGCAATCGCACTGAAACGTTCCGGAGATCTGAAATCCGCGCAAAAGATCATGGCGTCGATCAAAGAACGCTCGGTCACAACCGAAGAGATGGGCATGTTCTGGCGTGAATTGGAACACTCGTGGTGGTGGTATCGGGCCCCGATCGAGACGCAAGCAATGATGATCGAAGCGT
>JABDKS010000732.1 GCA_013002105.1 Pirellulaceae bacterium
CCCTCCCGCCGCGCGGGAGGGTGAATCAGAAATCTAAAGTAAGTGCCATTGGGCGATAGCCGTGCGGCTAGCGGGTCGGGAGAACAGAGCGTTCTGGTTCAAAAATGGCGCTGTCCAGCTAGGTCACCGATGACTTCAATTCTTTGAGGAGCTGGATACCCTTCTGAAGCGTTTGATCGGGCGCCGCGAAGCTGATCCGAAAATGCGTGTCTCGTGCGCTGAAGATGTTGCCCGGAATGATTAGCAGCCCCCGTGCGATCGCTTGTTCGACAAAACGCTCGCCACTGTCGATCGGTGCCTTTGCGAAAAGATAAAACGCGCCCCCGGGTCGTGTGAAGTCGTAGTCATCAGCTAACGCGTCGGCGATCAAATCACGTTTATGACGGTAGTCGTCAATATGGCCCGACAAATTGACCTCCATCGCCCGCAACGCCCCCCACTGCGCCGGCTGCGGCGAACAGACAAACGAATACTGTTGGATCTTCAGCATCGTCGCGATGATTTCGCTGGGTCCATGAACATAGCCGACCCGCCAACCAGTCATCGCGTGACTCTTGCTGAAACCGTCGATCACTATCGTCTGATCGTTAAACGCAGCCGGTGACGCATACGCACCGTCGTAACAAAACTGGCTGTAAATCTCATCCGACACCAACGCGATATTGCGTTCTGCAGCAATCTCGGCAACCGCTTGCAGTTGCGACTCGCTGGCCGTCACGCCTGTCGGATTGGCCGGACTGTTGACCAAAATCATCTTGGTTTTGTCAGTGATTGCGGAACGGATTTTTTCAGGATCGAGTTGAAAATCGGGATACGAATCAACCGGAACCGGCACACCGCCGCATAGCTCTATCAGGGCGGGGTACATTAAAAAGAATGGATCTAGAAAAATGACTTCATCGCCCGGATTGACCATCGACATCATGGCCAGCATCAATCCGCCACTCGTCCCGCTACTGACAAAAACATCACGGTCCGCATGCGGATACTTCGCCGCCACCTCGGCCCGCAACGCCTCCCGCAGCGGAGCGATGCCCTGCGTGGGTGAATACGCGTTCTTGCCGCTACGTATCGCGTCCACCGCAGCATCTTGAACTTCCGTTGGCACATCAAAATCGGGCTGGCCAATCGACAAATTGACCGGATCGGTCAGTTTGGCTGCCAGATCAAAGACTTTTCGAATGCCGCTACTATCAAACTTCGTCGTGCGTTGGGCGATCCAAGGATGCATCAGTCGTTGTGCTCCGGAGTAAGAAAAGCAAAACTGGTGGTTTGCTTAGAGTCTACCAGAGCATTGATCCAAGTCGCAGTCGACCTGCTATCGTCCATCGGGCGACCAAACACCCTTTTGCTCTATCCGTTCGCTGTCTTACTGTTCCGGAATTCCACTTGGCCGCCATCGAATTGATCGAACCGGTTGTCCGGATTTGCGCCGTGATCTCGCGCCACGACGAAGCCATCACCTGGGGGCAGCAACGTCTGATCGAATCTTGGGGCACGATCGCGCACACATCGCCACCCTTGCCGTTCGAAGCAAACGGATTTTATGACCAACAGATGGGCACCGGATTGCAGAAAGTTCTGGTCGCGATGACCGACTTATGTGAACCGGGCACGCTGGCACAATGGAAACTTTCGACCAACCAGTGGGAAAAAGACTACGCAAATCAGGCTGACCACTCTGAATCACGCCCGTTGAACTTGGATTGCGGATATATCACGCAAGCGAAACTGGTGTTGGCAACGACAAAAGATCGCGACCACCGACTGTATCTATGCGACGGGATCTTTGCCGAGGTCACGCTGAATTACGTCGGCAAAAAATGGATCCATCACCGCTGGACGTATCCGGATTATCGAACCGAGCAAGTGGCAGAGTTTGCACAGAAGTGTCGCCAACAAGTCCGCGATCACGTACAGCAGTGCGGTGAATCAAGACAACGAATCAATCGCAACGAGGGATAATGCCGACGTCGGCTCCGCGCTACTTAATCGAAATCGCTTGTTGCAACGGACGCAGCACGCTGGAGACCAGATACTCGTCGATCAAATCGCGACATAACCCACTAAGCCGTTCAAACTCGGTCACATAGTTGTCGTCCGGTCCCAACGAATCGTACCGACGAACCGTTAGATAGACACTGATTTGATCTTCGGCGTATTCATTGGTACGAACATGATACGCGGTTGTCCGTGATTCAAAACTGACGCGGCACTGCGTTCGGCATTCCTCGTCGAGTGCGAATTGGATTGCGGGCTCGATCGACAACAACTTGCCATAGGGAACATTTTGGAAACGTTCCAAACCCGGAGCAATACCGATCGCTTCGGCCAAAATCTCATTGTGGTTGCCACGATAGTTAAAATCGAATCCCACCATCACGCTCAGCGATTCGCAATCCAGCGGATGGACGTACAG
>JABDKS010000749.1 GCA_013002105.1 Pirellulaceae bacterium
ACAATCGCTTGACGTCAGCTACTCATTCATTCCCAATTCGCGATATTCGCCATTGCCGCGACTTCCGTTGAACTCCCTTGCGAAGCGCCTCTTCGCGTTGATGGGCCAAGCGATCAAATTCAATCACCTCCTTGGGCAACTCCTTGCCACTGGGCGATTGCTTGCGTTCACCGACAATGTGGACTTGATTGAGAGCCTTCCAACTGTACGTGAACTGCAAATTCTTGTCGTTGACCGCGGCACGGTAGCTTTCCCATTCACGATGGGCAGGTGAAGCATCGATTGCGACACCGATTGCCCACGTTTTGGCATCCGCGCGGGCAACAGGCTGTCCATCCACCGTCAATTCATAAGAACCTGGAGGGAGATTCGCGACGGTCAATGTATCCCGACGGAATTCCAATTGAGGCGGCAGTGACTGGCTGGTCGGAGGTGGTAGCGAGGGAAACGACCGCTCGGTCACTTGAAAACTCAGACCATCTGCATCTTCTCTCAGCGCCGTGATTTCTACACCCTCGGCTTCCGCAGTCGCCGCCGAAAAGTCGAGCGACAGAGTCCACGGCCGCGGTGAAATGGCTCGTTCGCTGGACGTCGGTTGACCAAAGAACGAATGGCTGATGGCCCAATAGCCATACGCTTTAAGATGAATGCCATTTCTCGTCAGCTTGGGACCAGCAGGCTCCTCCATCAGATAGCGAGACGCTTCAAACAAATCGACCATCGGAAGGTTGGATGCCGCGGCAACCTCTTGCATGGCCTGCGCGTAGGATCGCAAATCACGATTTCGCGCTTGATGCTCGGGCGTCAGCTCGCCCAGATCCTCACATGCAATCGGCGATACCAGAATCAATCGCACATCCGAATTGCCATTGTACTTCTGGCCCGCGTGCATCTTGATAAATGCTTCAACACGACGTTTAAAATCTGCCACTCCCGTTTCGCCGGCAAAGGATTCACCCATTCCGAAACAGGCAATGATCACATCGGTGCTGTGTGCCGTCAGCGTCGATGATTCCGATGGGAAACCGGTCGGACGATCGCGAGCGGTCAACATGTCGCCGCCCCAACCCAGATTGCGGATCGAAACAGGATTGTCAATTGTGTGCTGCAAAAGCAACGTCTCCAGATAGCCGTGAATCCGCAACTGATCCGCAAAGGTGTTCCCGACGATGGCGATGCGATCGCCCGGCTGAATCGGCGACTGTGCGACTGCAGGGTCAGCGACTTGGGTTACCGCCAGCCAGCAGAGAACAAACCCCGGTACGAAATACTTGCTAATCATGACTCGGTTTCTAGAAGATTGCATCAAGTCGTATTGGATTCCACCAGCAACTTCGTGCGGCGACTCTCGCTACTTTCGATCTTTCTTATCAACCCGCTGAATTTTCCACGTGGATACTTTTTGATCCGCATCTGGTACGGGACGGTCAATCGTCCAGTGGGCGGCGTTGACAAGCATTCGCACGACGGATTCCTCGGCAAAGTCGCCTGGATGCCCCAGCGACGTCCCAAACACTCTACCACCCCATTCGTTTTCCCATGCCCAAGCGACGACATCGGTCTCCTGCACCTTCACATTGATCGTACCAAACGACTTCTTGAGCACCCGTTCTCGACCCTTCCCATCGCCCATGACCAAGGGAATGCAACCGCGCTCCAAACGCGTCAGGTAAAGCGTCCCAGGTGACACCCAACTCTTTTTCGGAACGTTTGTCATGACCGGATGGCCCAGTGCCTTCTCGACCACGCTAATCTTCGTTTCGCCGATTTGATGCACCACGTAGGGAGTCCCCAATGCTCGTCGACCGAAATCATCATTCCAGGCAAATCTGGGATGATCAGCGGGATACTTGAATGAATGATTGGCAGTACGAAGCCCCATGACCGGTTTGCCTGACCGAAGGTAGTCTTCAATCGGCTGCCATTCGTCGTCAGGTAGTTTCAAGAACCGCATAAAGAAAATCGCCAAATCCGCATCGGCCAGCGATTCGATACCTGGCAGAACGTCTTCCGTCTTTTTCTCCGGATTGCCTTCGCCCATCACGACGGTCGTGCGGAATCCGAAACGTTCCAACTCCTTTGCAAAAACTGGCATCGTCAGTTCCGGCGAATAATGCAACGTGCCCACAACGATGACCGCATGCGGCCGGTCGTCATCCGCGGCAGTCGCAATGCCGGTCAGCGGACTGGTCAATACAATCGCAACGAGTGCCGCGATGGTCCGGTGGCATGGATTCATGTCAGATTGTCGAAATCACGAGGGGACGGAGGAAATGAGGCCCAGCATCGTTTGACAACGGTCCGGGATCACCGGCGAAACTCGATTTGCAGCAAAAGCCCGCTTATCGATGCGTCATCAAATTACTGGTGGCGATGCTCAGCACGATGTCTCTGAATTTGTAGTCGTTCGCGGCCGCGTGGTCGACCAGCATTTGCGTCGACCAGCATTTGCACTGTAGCGTAATCGGTCGCTACCAGCTTGCGTCCTTTCGCGTATTGGGCGATACGAATAATCAGGTTGCGGGCGAACGGTCGGATATCGCTGGGCTGTGGCTGGTCATCGGGAGGCATCGCTTCGCTTGCGAGTTGCTCACAACCATCCTGCCACGATGCAGGGTCAACCGACGAAAGATCGTCGAGCCGAAGGTCGCCGGTCTGCTGTTGTGCTCCATGACACCCGGTGCAGTACACTTCAAAAAGTCGCGAGACACTAACGTCGTCAGCAGCGCTGACGGGCAACGAGATCGCGACGCAAACGATTCGGCAACAGCGATCCAAGTCTTGCGCCGAACGCGGAAAACGGCTGCTGCAGTTCGTACTGACAGGCGAGAATGCCGCCGAACGTGGCGGTGTACGCAAGGACCTGTCCTGACTTGCGCTTTTTGAAGTTGCGTTTGTCTCGTAACCCGACGCGTCAGCGAGGGAAAACTGATATTGACTCGTCCCTCGCTGACGCGTCGGGTTATCAAAAACCTATACCGCACGCGAAAGCGCAACGTCAAAACTTGCGCTAACGGTTTCTAGGAGAGGTCCTGGCCTTGTCTTTACCCACAAGTCGGCTTTTGCAATCAACACTTTACCCTCCCGCGCGTATGACTTTCCATTGGAAAACACGCTGTCGCGGGAGGGTCGGTGGTGAGCCTAAGCGAGCCAACGGGGAGGG
>JABDKS010000770.1 GCA_013002105.1 Pirellulaceae bacterium
ACTTCAGCGTTCCCAGTCCAGCGGGCCTGAGCAGCACCTACGAGCGTCCGGCGGTGGTCACCGATGATGGCTTGGTCGTGCAAGTCCAGCCGGATTTCAACGCAGCGCTTTTCCGCGCAATGGTGACGATCAACGGTGGTGAACAGATCACGGAAAACCGGGATCAGTGGAAATTGATTTCCGACGGACGCGAGCGAGCGGAGAAGAAACCGTGATGTGACGATCACCGCGTCGTGAGCGCAGCATCCGCATTTTGAAGTTGCGCTCTTTGCTTCACACTCCCGCGTAGCGGGAGCGTCGGACGCGGTAGCGGTCGGGGAGGGCCCTCTCCGGGCCTGAGAGCCCGACTCTCCCAAAGGGAGAGTGATTCTTTGTGTTCGATTTTATTTCGTATTTTGCCGAGTCAGACTCGATGTTCATCGCGAATGGCCCAACTTCAAAACCGGCGCGTCGGGTTACCGGAAAAACGCAACTGCAAAAAATCCGCGATGGGTGTGTCGTTCGCCTAAGTCGCGGTCAATCGGCAGTGCCGACGATCAGCAGTGCCGATGATCAGGCGAGTCTGCCTTGGCTCAGTCGGATGAACCATCCTCGATGCTACGGCCGGTCAGAATCAATTGCGCGGCGTCGTAAGCGGCGTGGGCGGCGATCGGAACCAGTAGGTTCCCCGTGTAGATCAATAACAGGCCAAAGTAAAGTCCCATCAGCGCGGCCAAGAAGACATAAAGTTTGCTGATCGGATGCACCATTCCAAACGCAATGGAGGACGCTACCAAGGCGGCACCCAATTCGATGACGCTTGGTTCACCACCCGATCCAGACGCCAAAAAATACATTAGCCAACCGCGAAACAAAAGTTCTTCGCCAACACCGGCGCAGATGCTGATCAAAATCAATTCCACGCCGCGCAATTGCAACAGCGTTTTGAACATCCCATCTTCGCTCAGTCGTTCCAAGTTGCGAACGCTTTGGGCAGGAATTCGGCGGACGAGTTCGATGAATAGAAAAACCGGTACCGCGGCGAGGCAGCCGATCAAGATTCCGGACACGACCGGCCAGACGCTTTCGCCGGTCAAATCGGGGATCATCGCTCGCGCATCGGGACCGAGCGTCCAGCCAAGCAAGATTGCCAAGCCACCGAGTGCAAGTTCGAATACGACCGCAGCGACAAATACATCGTCGGGGGATTGCTGCAGCGATTCGTCAGGCTGATCCGTCAACGTTTGGTGCCGATGGGAGATTACGTGTTGAACTAGAACGACAAGTCGCATTAACACGGCGGGCCAGTTGGACCGCTGCGACCGTTTGATGCTCCGCCACCATTATGGCATGGAAATCCGTTGCGCGGGATCGAGTGTGATAAGTTGCCGCGCATCAAGCCCAATGGCAATGATTTGGGGCGTCGATCGGTTTGGATGAAACGCGGAACCGAGCGACTTGACACGATCACGCAAGGTCGAGGTTATCGTGCTTGTCAAATTGTTGGACAGAATATTGCATATTGCTGGAAAGAATATTGGGCTAGCATCGCTCACATGCTTCTGCTGGCCACGCGTGGACAATAAAGTGAATGGATGATGTCTTCGAATGCCGAATCCGCAAATGAGTCGCGAGCCAAGTCGCAATGTTTGATCAGTTTTGGCAGTAATCTTGGTGATCGCGCCGATTTGATCGCCGAAGCGGCTGGGAGGATCGCGATCTCGCCGCTCGCGAGCGGGTATGGCGGGCTGCGTACGAGCCGGCTGTTCGAGACTCCACCGATTGGTGGACCTGGCGGCCAAGATCCTTTTCTCAATGCGATCGGTGCATTCGGCACCGACGCAACGGCGCGCGACGTCTTAGCGTTGCTGCAAGATCTGGAAAATGAATTGGGTCGGCAGCGTCGACGGCGTTGGGACGCTCGTTCAATTGATTTGGACGTTGTGCTCCATGGTGAATTAGTTGGCGGGGGGACTGGTTTGATTGTGCCGCATCCTCGATACACAGCGCGTCAGTTCGTTTTGCAACCAGCCTGTGACGTGGCCCCGCATTATCGCGACCCGCGTTTTGGTTGGACGCTGGAGCGATTGGCCAAGCACTTATCGGCCGGCGTGCCATCGTTGGCGCTGACAGGCGGCGATTTTCAAACGCGTCAGCGGTTGATTCAGCGATTGAGTGCTGAGCATGGCATTACGACGTTTGCGGCCAAGCAAATTTCCGAGCCGATGGACGTTGTTGGTAACGCGCCGGCGCCGTCACCATTGCCAGTGCACGAATCGACGCCTGCCAGGTTGGGCCTCGACCAGGCTGGGGCGGCGGAAAACGAGGCAAAGTACAACAAGCCACGCACTGATGAGCCACAAAATTTCGACGGCGAGCCGATCGCGGTGACCGGCGTTACCCCGTGGGTGGCAGCGTATATCCCGCCGCTGCCGCCGCTTGAGAGTGAAGCGACCGATGCGGCGACGGTTCCCAGGTTGGTGGCGAGATTGCAGCGAACGACCCCACAAACGCGATGGCCAGCGCCGCATCAAATGTGGCCGACCGGATGGAGATGGCCTGAGTATCGTCTGGAAGTCGACGATTTGGATTGGGCTGTCAAGGAGATCCTTTCGGCGCTCGAATCGATGCGATGCCCGCTCGCAGCAGTGACAAACGACGGTCAATGGTGGCGTTGAATCGCGAGGCGGACAGCAATGGAGGTCCGACGACTCCGCGTGGCCGTTTCGGCAATGGGCCTTGATCGCGAAACCGCGTCGACCACTTCATGCGTTTGCCACGCAATGCAGCCGCACCAAATTCTCTAGTCCCCCGAGTTGCACGCCTGTTCCAACGACGCGCGCGGCATTACCATTTGGATGCGACACATTGCCACGTCGTGCGTTTGGCTGTGACGATCTGTTCTGCGACACAATGTCGCTTGAATGGTCGCTGCCCTTGCCATTTTTATAGCGCGAGCACGATACTGGTCATTGTGAGCAAGATTGCTTCTATTCCTTCGCCATTTTCGTGACATTCAGGTCCGCGTTTTTCGAGCGGTATCGCACCATCATGCAACGGTTTTTGTTTCCACGTTGGGTCAATCCCTTCCTGCTCGTATTGGGTGCCGCCATCGCTGGTGGTGGTCTCTTTGCTGCGGCGATGGGTGGTTTGATCACCGATCCGGTCACTTTGAATATCGGGTACCAACCCGAACAGCCAGTTCCATTTAGTCACGCGATTCACGCGGGCCAACTAAAAATGGACTGTCGGTATTGTCACAACACCGTATTCGACGCGGCCCACGCGGCGATTCCACCGACGGCGACATGTATCAATTGTCACAGTCCGGCTGATGATCAGGGTGGTGGCACGGCATTGGCCGCGGTCCACGCCAACAGTGACAAGCTGAAACCGATTCATGAGAGTTGGAAAACGGGGAAGAGCATGGCGTGGAAACGCGTCCACAATCTTCCTGAGTACGTTTTCTTTAACCATGCTGCCCACGTTAATTCAGGTGTTAGTTGCAAAACCTGTCACGGACGTATCGACCAAATGGAAGTCGTCTATCAGCACGAAGAGCTCTCGATGGCCTGGTGTATCACCTGCCACCGAAATCCTGATCCTCACCTGCGTCCCAAAGAGTTTGTGACCAAGTTGGATTGGAAGCCCGACGCGGACTGGGATCAGGAAGCGTTTGCGAAACAGGCTCGCGAAGAACAGAACATCAACCCGCAAGTTAGCTGTGCTATTTGTCATCGCTAAGTCATTCAACTGTTTGAATGAGCGATGACTTGAAATGCCATACCACGTACACAATCGAAGCCACTTTTGGATATGACCTCGCACAATCCAACACCATCCGATTCAATGCAATCCGGCGCAGCGACGCAGGCACAAGACGCGTCGGAGCGTCCCCGGTACTGGCGTAGTCTGTCGGAATTGAATCGCGATCAAGATTTCAATCAGTATTTGCATCGCGAGTTTCCGGTGGCGGCATCGGAGTTCCCCGAAGGCGTGTCGCGTCGTCGCTGGATCAAATTGATGGGAGCGTCATTCGCAATGGCGGGCGTTGCCGGATGTCGCTATCCCGAGGAAACGATTGCTCCCTTTGTGATTCGACCCGAAGGACGGATACCGGGCGAAGACTATTTTCGAGCCACGAATTTCGAGCTTGCCGATCGCGTTTACAACCTGTTGATACGGTGTGTGGACGGCCGTCCACTGAAGATCGAGCCGAATAATGACCACCCGTCGGGTGGTGGAACAGACGCCTTCTCGCAAGCTTCCATTCTGACGCTGTACGATCCCGATCGTTCACGTGGCGACGAAGGTTTCTTGCGGCACCTGCGCGATGGCGGCGAACGTCGATACGAAGTGAACTGGAATGAATTTGATCCGGTCGCCAAACGTATCGTTAGCGAAGCCGAAGGCAAAAGCGATGGCGCCCGTTTCGCTCTGCTAATCGGACCAACGTCTTCACCGTCGACGGTTCGGCTATTGGGTGCACTGAAAAAGCGATTGCCCAAAGCAACGATCGCTCAGTACGACGGCGTATTCGGTGATACGATGCGTCGCGCGACCAGCAAAGTTTTCGGTAAACCTGCCAAGCAGGTTCTGGATCTGAGTAAAGCCAAGGTCATTGTCACGCTGCAAGCAGACATATTGGGGCACGACCGCGGCCTGATTAACAACGCACGCACGTTTGTCGAAAACCGCGATCCCACTACCGGCGAGATGAGCCGTTTGTATGTGGTCGAAGGTGGTTATACGGCGACCGGCGCGGCAGCTGATTCACGGCTGGCACTGCGTCCAAGTCAAATGAAGGCGGTGCTGAGCGAATTGGGGCGTCGCGTCAAAGCGATCACCAGTGGCGAAAGTCATAGCCACGGCGACATGAAAACGCCGTACGACGAAATTCCCGCGTCCGAACGGTTGGAGCGTTTCCTTGACGCGATGGCACACGATGTCGCCGACGCCGGGGCCGAGGCCGTTGTGGTCGTCGGTGACCATTTGGGCGACGATGCGGTTGCGGCCGGAATCGCGATGAACAAAACGCTTGGATCATTGGGCACGATTCAGAAGTTCACGCCGCAAGTCGACGGCGAACTTGGTGAATTGGCGTCGTTGAGCGAACTGACCGACAAAATGAACCAAGGCGAGATCGATTCGTTGTTGGTGATCGGCGGAAATCCCGTTTCGACCGCAACTGGCGATGTCGATTTCCTGAGCGCATTACGCAAGGTACAAGATTCGATTTACCTGGGCGAATATGACGACGAAACCGGCGTCGCTTGTAAGTGGTCGATTCCGCTGGCGCACCCATTGGAATCCTGGGGCGATGTGATCGACGATCAAGGTTACTACGGGATTTGCCAACCGCAGATTCTGCCTTTATTGGGTGGGCGTACCGTCGCCGAAGTTCTTGCGATCATGCTGGGCGAAGATGAAACCAGTCCGATGGCGATTACCCGGCGCACGGCTGATGCGATTGCCGGGAGTTCGCTGAGCGATCGCCAGTGGCGTCAATTGCTGCACGATGGTTATTCCGACGACATCACGATCCAAGGCGATGAACTGTCCGCCAGTGGCGAAGCAGGCCAGTTGACCAAGGACGCGCCGGTCGCGATTTCCGGCGACCAGATCGACCAGAATGATTTTGAGGTCATATTCGTTCCTGCTGACGGACTGTATGACGGTCGCTTTGCCAACAATGGTTGGCTGCAGGAAATGCCACAAACGTTGACCAAGATGTGCTGGGATAACGCGGCCATCCTGAGTCCGGCAACCGCCAAGGCGCTTGGTATCTCACACGGTCTGACGATCGCACTGCGTGTGGGCGACGCCAAAGTGCAGTTGCCTGCTTACGTGATGCCCGGTTGTGCACCCGGCGTCGTGACGGTCCAAATTGGCTACGGTCGAACTCAAGTTGGAAATGTCGGCGGCAATTTGCCCAAAGACATTCCGTCGGTCGGTGTCGACGTTTCTCCGATTCGCACCAGCGAAGCCATGTTGGTCGCCTACGCGGTCGAGGCGCGTCCGAATTACGACGAATACGAGATCGCGACGACTCAAGATCACTGGGCGATCGACGAAGGCGGAATGAAGGAAACCGAATCGCGAAGCTATTCGCTGATTCGCGAGGGCACGAAGGCATTGTTTGACAAAGTGCCTCAGTTTGCCGAAGCCGCCCCCAAGGAGCCGCACGTTCCACATGTGGGTGATCATGGTTCGCCGTTCACCGAACCAATCTACGATATCGAAGAAACACCCGTGGACAGCTTCGAGGCTCGCTTGCCCCAGTGGGGTATGGCGATCGACTTGAGCAAATGCATTGGCTGTAACGCGTGCGTGATCGCTTGTCAGAGCGAAAACAACGTGCCGATCGTCGGCCGCGAGCAAGTTCTCAATAGTCGCGAGATGCACTGGTTGCGAATCGATCGCTATTTCCAAGGCAACGAAGATAACGCGGATATTGTTCAGCAGCCGGTTGCCTGCATGCATTGCGAGACGGCTCCCTGCGAACAAGTCTGTCCCGTCGCAGCGACGGTCCACACTCAGGAAGGGATCAATGCGATGGCTTACAACCGTTGCATCGGCACCCGTTATTGTGCCAACAACTGTCCCTTCAAGGTGCGTCGCTTCAACTACTTCAATTACAACGAAGAAGTCGGTGTGGGATACGGCGTCAAGTCGTTCCCGGGAACGTTGGAGTCGGCCAATCGCAAGCTACAAGCGTTGGTGATGAATCCCGAAGTGACCGTCCGTGGTCGAGGGGTCATGGAAAAATGCACCTACTGCATCCAGCGGGTCGAAAAAGCCAAGATCGAAGCTCGCAAGGATGGTGGTCGGATGATCGGGGACGGTGATGTGGAGACGGCATGCCAAGCGGCTTGTCCGTCGACCGCGATCGTGTTTGGGAATTTGACCAACCCGGATGCCGAAGTCAGCAAGTTGCACGAGGATCCGCGAAGCTACGGAATGTTGAGCCAGTTGAACGTCAAACCGAGAACAGAATTCCTGGCTCGCGTTCGTAATCCTCACCCAACATTGATGACGTCGGTGCAGATCAAAGATCTCAAGGAGATCACGGCGCCGCACCACCACGGCAAGCACAGCGAAGCAGGTCACGATCACGAAGGCGAAGCAGGTCACGGTCACGAAGGCGAAGATGATCACGGTCACCACGATGAGGGCCATGATGACAAAGGTCACGACGATCACGCCGCAGCCGGCGAACACAACGAAGCGAAACACTAAGACGACATACCATCAGGCGGATGGGCGATCGATTCGCCGATCTGGCCGCCAACGAATTCAATTTATCACTACCTTTGCAATAGACTTTTCCCATGTCCCTTGCCATTCCCAACGGATTGGATAACACCGTCGAAAAACCAGGCCAACGCGCTCCGTTGATCCTGGGTGATACGACTTATCACGACATTACCGAAACGGTGTGCCAGGTTGCCGAACGACCGCCCAGCAAGGGTTGGGTGATTGGATTCCTGATCTCGTTTGCGTTGCTGCAATGGCTGGGCCTGTGCATCGCGTACTTGCTTTACACCGGTGTTGGTGTCTGGGGAAACCGGTCGCCGATTTTCTGGGGTTGGCCGATTGTGAACTTTGTGTTCTGGGTCGGGATTGGGCACGCGGGAACACTGATTAGTGCCATCTTGTTTTTGTTTCGGCAGGAGTGGCGAACCAGTATCAACCGCGCTGCCGAAGCGATGACGATTTTTGCGGTTGCCTGTGCCGGTACGTTCCCGGGGATCCACGTCGGGCGTGCATGGTTGGCGTTTTGGTTGGCGCCGTACCCAAGTTTGAATCTATGGATGTGGCCTCAGTTCCGCAGTCCTTTGTTGTGGGACGTTTTTGCCGTCAGTACATACGGCACGGTTTCGCTGTTGTTTTGGTACATGGGCATGGTTCCCGATTTAGCCACGTTCCGCGACCGATCCAAAAATAAATGGCGTCGGATGGCATACGGATTGTTGTCACTGGGTTGGTCCGGATCATCCCGACACTGGATGCGATACGAGAAGGCATATGCGTTACTGGCTGCATTTGCCGCTCCGCTGGTTCTGTCGGTGCACACAATCGTTTCGTTTGACTTTGCGGTATCGCAGGTGCCTGGTTGGCACACAACGATTTTCCCACCGTACTTTGTTGCTGGTGCGATTTTCAGTGGTTTTGCGATGGTGCTGACATTGATGGTGCCGGCCCGAACGATGTTGGGGTTGGAAAATCTGATCACGATTCGGCACTTGGACAACATGTGCAAAATCATCCTGGCGACCGGTTCGATTGTCGGTCTTGCGTACGGAACTGAATTTTTCATCGCTTGGTATGGCCAAGTCCAGGCCGAGCAGTTTGCGTTTACCAACCGGGCGTTCGGTCCTTACTGGTGGGCGTACTGGACGATGGTGACCTGTAATGTGATCAGTCCACAGTTGTTCTGGTTCAAGAAATTCCGGACGACGCCATGGATCATCGTTGTCATTTCGATCTTTGTGAACATTGGGATGTGGTTCGAGCGATTTGTGATCGTCTGTACCAGTTTGTCCCGCGACTATCTGCCGAGTGCCTGGGCGTATTTTTCGCCTACCTGGGTCGACTGGTCGATGCTGATCGGATCGTTTGGTCTGTTCTTCACGCTGTTCCTGTTGTTCTGTCGGTTGATGCCGGTGATCAACATGTCCGAAACGAAGTCAACGTTGGCCAAGCAATATCACATGGCACACGCCGACCACGAACACGACGAACACTAAACCTTTATTTGTGCGTTACTTACCGGACCTGAGTCTGGAACCCATACGACCATCCCATGTCAGAACACGAAACTGAAAAAAAGATTCACGGTGTGACCGCCGAGTTCACCTCGGTCGATACGCTCTTGGCTGCCTGTCGTCGCGTTCGCGATGCCGGCTATACCAAGACCGATGCGTTCGCACCGTTTGCAGTCCATGGAATCGATAAAGCACTCGGGATCAAACCGACGGTTTTGCCGTGGATCGCGTTGGGCGGTGGTCTAACAGGGGTCACGATCGCGTTGGTCATGCAGATCTGGATGAACTCGATCAACTATCCGTACATCATCTCGGGCAAGCCGTTTATCTCGTTGCCGGCGTTCATGCCGGTGGCGTTCGAGTTGACGATTCTGCTGGCGTCGTTCGGCGCGTTTTTTGGAATGTGGGCGTTGAACGGTTTGCCCAAATTCAGCAATCCAATGTTTACTGATCCACGATTTGATCGTGCGACCGATGATACGTTCTTTTTGTATGTCGACTCCAAGGACGAACGGTTTGATCAGGCGGGAGTTGAACAGCTATTTGCACAGTGCGGCGGAGAACACATCAACACGGTCGTCGAAGACGATTCGCCGACGAAAATTCCGCGATTTTTGCTGATCGGTTGGGCGATGAGCGTGGCGGTTTCGATCATTCCATTGCTGATCGTTGCCAAGATGCGTGTCACGAACAGCCCGAAGCCGCGGTTTCATATTTTCTTTGACATGGATTTTTCGCCGGCACGCGATGCCCAACAAACCACGTCGATCTTTGCTGACAACCGTGCGATGCGTCCGGATGTCCCCGGCACCATCGCCCGCGGGCAGATGCAAGGCGACTTGAGTTTCAATACGGGGATCGAAAAGCTCGGTCGGACGGCTGGCAGCAGCGATACCCGATTGGTCGCGGCCTACCCCGGTCCCGCCGAAGACACAGAAGCAACTCCGGGTGATTCGGATGTGGTCAGTCAGCCCAAGAGTGTGATGGATACGACCGACTGGCTAAAAGAGAATCCGATGCCGGTCAATGCCGCGCTGCTGGCAAAGGGCCAAGAGCAGTTTGGGATTTATTGTTCGGTCTGTCATGGTCTGAACGGTGGTGGCAACGGACTGATCAATCAACGTGCCCAGAAACTAATGCAATCGACGTGGATCCCACCGTCATCTTTGCATCAAGACATTCTTTATTCGGATAAGTATCCCGACGGGAAGTTGTTTAGCACGATCACAAACGGGATTCGCAAGATGCCAGGATACGCGTCGCAGATCAAAGCGAAAGATCGCTGGGCGATCGTGGCCTATGTTCGCGCGTTACAGAAGAGCCAAAGTGCGACAATCGATTTGGTTCCCGCTGGTCAGCGAAAGCAGATCGAGGCCGAGCAGGCTGAAGTAGAGAAGCGACTCAAGGACGAAGCCGACGCGGCGAAAAAGCAGGAAGAAGAAGCCGCGAAGAAGAAGCAGGAAGAAGAAGCCGCGAAGAATGACGAAGCAAGTGACAACGAAGATCCAGCAACGTAGAGCCCCCTTATTGCAGTGCGGCTTGTCCCAAGTCGTACGACGGTACACCGAATTGATTCCCGCGACTTGGGACAGGTCGCACCACCTAACTTTTTGATTCAACACAGATGTCTGAGCACGCACCCGTGGTAGTCAAGCCAGCTGATCATTCAGCTTTCAAACTGCCGGAATCCCTGTCAGCACTCAGCCTACCCCTCAGCGCGGGTGGAGCGATCGCGTTGGCCGCTGGGTTGATACTGGGATGGGTTGCAGTCGGCAGCAAGTTTGGTTTGTCGGCCTACCTGACCGCGTTCATGTATTGCCTGACGATCGCAATGGGATCGTTATTCTTTGTATTGATTCAACACCTTTGTCGCGCCGGTTGGAGCGTTGTGGTTCGACGCGTTGCTGAATTGATGATGGTGATGGTCGTCCCACTGGGGCTGCTGTTTCTGCCTATTGTGGTCACGCTGGCTTTTGGCGAAGGCATGTTGTACCGATGGGATAGCGAAACCTACGCAACCGAAACCCATTTGGACGCAGTGGTTTGGGCCAACAAGACCGGATATTTGACGACTTGGTTCTTTAGCCTTCGCGCCGTGATCTACTTTGGGATCTGGTGCGCACTGGCACTTTACTTCTTCCGCAACAGTGTGCGGCAGGACGAGACCGGTGAAAAAGTGGTCACCGACAAAATGCAATACTGGAGCGGACCGGCTGTGATGCTCTTTTCGCTCAGTCTGTCCTTCGCGGCATTCGACTGGGTGATGAGCCTGGCACCGATGTGGTTTTCGACCATGTTTGGAGTCTACGTTTTTGCCGGATCCATCCTGTCGGCTCACTGCGCGATTGCGGCGGGCACCTATCTGCTGCAAAAGAAAGGTGCATTGACCGACGAAGTAACGCCGGAGCACTATCACGATTTAGGCAAGTTGATCTTCGGATTCATTTTCTTCTGGACATACATTTCGTTCAGCCAGTACATGCTGATTTGGTATGGCAATATCCCTGAGGAAACCGAGTGGTTTTATATTCGGCAAAAGGGCGTTTGGGGCGGTGTGGCAATCCTGCTGATCTTCTTGCACTGGATGTTGCCATTTTTGGGAACGATGAGCCGGCACGTGCGACGACGACCCAATCTTGTGTTCTTTTGGTCGGTTTACATCCTCGTGATGCATTATTTCGATCTGTACTGGATGATCATGCCCGAAGCCTATTCCGGCGTTCCGGGAGACGATTACGCAACCGCCGGCGGCGTCCCGGGTGTTTTAAGTAGCCTGCTGTGCGTGGTCGGAATGGCCGCGCTGATGGTCGGAATCATTCTTCGTGTTGCCAGCCAGAACAAATTGGTCCCCGTTCGTGATCCACGATTCCGCGAATCACTTGCTTTCGAGAACATATAGTCCCTTTGGGCGGTTGCCCAACCATTTAATTCGATCGGGCTCGTGCCCCCAACCACCTTATAATCAGCAAAACAGATGGCCGCTTACGACGATCTCAACGCAAAACGCATCTTCATCATCGGAATTCTTTCGATTGTTGTGACGGCGGTGACTGCTTTGGCGGTTCAAGTGGTGTACTACTCGCTGGTGGAATGGCACGAAGCCGATTTGGCAGAGAAAAGTAGTTATCGACGGCAAAACAAAGTGCTGGCCGATCAATCGGCACAGATTTCAAAGTATGGCGTCAATCCAGACACCGGCAGTATTACGATTCCGATCGATCGCGCCATGCAGTTGATCGCAGTGGAGCATGCCGGCGAAACGTCGGAGAAGGGCCATGACGCGAACCACAGTGAAAAACACGACGAGAAACACGACGGCGGTGATAAGCACGACGCCAAGCACGACGACGCTCCCGCTCCACCCGAGCAAGCCACAGCGAAACCGTCGGATGAGAAGGCTAAACCTGCCCCCGAGGAAACCGAATCAGCAGGCGACACCCCAAAAGAAAACGATCCAGAAGAAAACGATCCAAAAGAAAACGATCCAGTAGAAAACGATCCAGTTGACCCAGCGAGCGATAAAGAAACCGATGCGATCTGAGTGCATGGGGCTGATTGCCCTGACAATGCGAGCTTTCATCACACTGGCTGTCTTCATGACAGCGAGTTTTGGCTCGGTGTGCGTTTTGGCACAGGATCAATTGCGCGAGGGTGCGGACGTCGAGCTGAACAACACGCTGCCGTTTGAGCAGCGGGGCGTGACGGTCGAGCAAAAGCTTGGTGGGCGAATTCCGTTGAATTTGCCATTGATTGATTCACTTGGTCGTCCGGTCAAATCGGGCTATTTCATTGATGGCAAAAAACCAACGATCATCACGCTGAACTACAGCAACTGCCCGATGCTTTGCAATATTCAGTTGAACCGGCTGACACAATCGCTGAACAAACTGGATCTTCAAATTGGTCAAGACTTCCGAATGTTGACCGTGAGCATTGACCCGACCGAATCGACCGAGCGGGTTCGCGAAACGAAGCAAAAGTATGTCGAAGAATTGACCAACCAACCCGGTGCGGCCGACGGATGGGAGTTTTGTACAGCGAGGCAACCCATCATCACCAAATTGGCTGATGTCTTGGGTTTTCGCTATAAGTACGATCGCGCCAACAAGCAGTACAACCATCCAGCGATGTTGGCGTACGTTTCGCCCGACGGCGTGATATCGCGGTACTCATTGAATATCGATTTTCCGCCCGATCAGATGAAGCTGGCGTTGGTCGATGCGGGCGAAGGAACGGTTGGATCCAAAGTGGACCAATTCATTTTGTGGTGCTACAGCTACGACCCCGACTCCAATTCCTACACGCCGATGGCGTATCGGATTATGAAGCTGGCTGGTGCCGCGACGATCGGACTAATGCTGGCCTGTTTGGCTCCGTACTGGGTCGGCCGCAAGCGTAGTCCACAACACGATTCGGTGGATGGTGTCAGCCGTGCCGACACCGCAGCATCAGCCGACGACGAACGAAACACACTTACTGACTAAACCAAAATCATCCATTTCATGATTGCCATGTTACCCGGTGCATTTTCACTCCTTGCCGACCAGTTCGAGAACTATGCGTGGTTCCCCGAGCAAGCGTCGACGTTTGCCGAAACGAACGATTGGCTCTACGGAGTGATCACGTTCATTTGCGTGCTCTTTTTCGTTCCGATTGCCGGTTTTCTGTTTTATTGTGCCTTGCGGTACCACAAGCCCAAGGGCGGCAAAGCGGAGAGCCAAGTGGCTCACCACACGATGTTGGAATTGTTTTGGTCGATCGCTCCATCGTTCGTGCTGGTAGGCATGTTTTACTTGGGGGCTCGCGCCTATTTGGACATCCGTACGGTTCCCGAAGGTTCCTATGAAGTGGGTGTGCAGGCATTCAAATGGGGCTGGACGATGGATTATGGTCGCGGGACCTATCACCCCGAATTGCACTTGGTCGTCAACGAGCCCACCAAGTTGACGATGAAATCCAGTGATGTCATTCACAGTCTGTACATCCCCGCATTCCGTGCCAAGAAAGACATCGTCCCGGGTCGTTACAACTACATGTGGTTTCAGCCGACCGTCGCCAGCAAGAAAGTCAGCGACGCGGAACTGGAGAAAGCGCGGACCTGGACAAAGGAAAGCGGCGAAGCTTGGGACTACGAAAAGTGGCAATTCACGGAGAACGGATACCGCTTTTACGACTTGTATTGCACGGAGTATTGCGGAAAGAACCACTCTGAGATGCAAACCGTCGTCGTGGTCCACCAAACGCAGGAAGAATTAGACGCGTGGATCAAAGAGGTCAGCGCACGGGACCCCGACAAAATGGATCCCGCTCCGTACGGCAAATTGCTTTACGAACGACGTGGTTGTAAAGGCTGTCACTCGGTCGACGGGACCAAAATGAGCGGGCCATCGTATAAAGACGCCTACGGTACCGTGCGCAAGCTGCAGAGCGGCGCGGAAGTATTGGTGGACGAGAATTACGTGCGTGAATCGATTTTGAATCCCAAAGCGAAAATTGCCGAAGGTTACCCGCCAGTGATGCCAAGTTTTAAGGGCCAACTGAGCGATGACGATATTTATTGTTTGATCGAATTCATTAAGACGCTTTCGGCCAACACGCCCCAAGATGCCGCAGCGGGATCGTCAGAATCATCCGACGAGCAACCTGCCGAATAAATGTCCGCCAAGCCGACGCTTGGTGGTTAATAAGTACACGAGTCCAATTGAGTATTCCAACGCAAAACGCGTTTTTTAGAGGTTACTGATATGTCTGCCGGATCACTTCCATCAGGTGCGAAAGTTCGCGACCCGGGATTTCCGACTGAACGCGAAAACTACCTGACGAATTCCAAGGGGATTCTGACGTGGATGTTTACGCTCGATCACAAACGCATCGGTGTGATGTACTTGATCGGTGTGACGTCTGCGTTTGCGTTTGCAGGGTTGTTGGCGCTTGCCATTCGCTTGCACTTGCTCAGCCCCGATGGCGCGATGTTCAGCGGGCCCGAAGCGAACAATATCTATAATCAGGTGTTCACGCTGCACGGTGCGGTGATGGTGTTTTTGTTCATCATCCCTAGTATCCCAGCGGCGCTCGGCAACTTTTTGGTGCCGGTGATGCTGGGGGCCAAGGATGTTGCGTTCCCCAGATTGAATCTGTGCAGTTTCTACCTGTGGGTAATTGGCGCGGTGTTCTTTCTGTTCGCACTGCTAGGTAGCCAACTCGATACGGGCTGGACCTTTTACACTCCTTACAGCACGACGACCGATACGTCGGTGATTGCGGCGACGATGGGGGCGTTTATTCTGGGTTTCAGTTCGATCTTTACCGGCCTGAATTTCATCGTGACGATCAACACGATGCGTCCGCCGGGGATGACCTGGTTCCGTATGCCGTTGTTCTTGTGGGCGACGTATGCCACGAGCATCATTCAGGTGTTGGCTACGCCGGTTTTGGGGATCACGCTGTTGTTGTTGATCGCCGAACGAACGATGCACATCGGGATTTTTGATCCTGAATACAACGGTGACCCGGTCACCTTCCAACACTTCTTTTGGTTCTACAGCCACCCTGCCGTCTACATCATGATTTTGCCAGCCTTCGGCATCATCAGCGATCTGATCAGCGTGCATAGCCACAAGCGAATTTTTGGATATCGCTTTATCGCGTATTCCTCGATCGCGATTGCCTTGTTGGGCTTCCTGGTCTGGGGCCACCATATGTTTACAGCCGGGACGAGTT
>JABDKS010000784.1 GCA_013002105.1 Pirellulaceae bacterium
TTGTGGTGCGCTTACTGGCGGTCTTGGTTGATTTAGCCATGGGTTTATTCGGCAGACGCGATGTACAGTTTCAGGATGCGTAATCTAAGGAGGCTGATTAGGAAAGCTGGCGAAGGAATGAGCTCAACAACGGGCGATCACCCGTGAAGCGTCAAGCACGATCAAAATGGTTCCTTCGTACTTGGCGAAGCCATCAACGCTGCGGGCATTTTCTTGATCCAAGATATCGTCAGCAGTTTGGATTTCACTTTGTGGCAAGCGTACGACGCGTGTGACCGAATCGACCAGACATCCTGTGAGTTGTCCGCAAACGTCGACAACGACGGCGTGCCGTGACGGGGTCGCGGGTGCACCAGGTGTCAAGACTCGCTGTAAATCGACAATTGGAATAATTTGTCCGCGCAGATTTGTGACTCCGACGATGTGCTCCGGCACGTCGGGCGTGGGCGTAATCGATCGGAGTTCGACAATCTCACGTGTCTGATCAATAGGGAATGCGTAGTCTTTTCCGCCGAGTTTGAATCCGACGAACTGCAAGATATTCTGGTCACTAGCCGAGTCGACTGGGCCGGAATTCAAGGCCATTGAATTCGTTTTCGACATGGAACCGCTTTTTTGGGTGGATGAAAGGCACCGTCTCAGAATAGTCTGTACGGAGCAGAATGTCGCGTTACCGCCCCCCAAGAAATGGTGCGTTACTGTCCCTGCGGATTTGTGTCGTTATAATCGTCAGGACCGGAACCCATCTCGACGGCGAATATGCAAGAGCCCACTTCTGACCTGCAAACCAACGTATCGCAGATTGTTGCGAATGCGTTGACGATCGCGGCTGATGGGCTGGCTCGCTGGCTGGGGCATCCCATCGAAGCCGAGGATGTGGTTGCCAACCCCGTCTCTCTGGCGGTGCCCGAGGAGGTCATGTGCTGCTGTACCATGCCCGTCGATGTGGCGATCGGGGGAAGCAAGTCGGACGCCGGCCCCTTGGAGATGCAGTCGGCCGGACGTCTGTTGTTGGCCTGGAGAGCGGATGAAGCGGCCTGGCTGATCGACCAATCGCTCCATCAGCGTGGGACCTCAAGCGACCCATCAACTTGGGGCGATCTGGAACGATCGGCGATCGCCGAAACATCAAATGTCGTTGGCTGCGAGTTTCTGAATGCGATCGCTAAGAGCGTCCGTGAGATCAGCAATACCGAAGTCTCGCTGATGCCGGATCCACCGTATGTCGAGATGCAATTGGCCGGCAGCTGGATGGACGACGCGATCATCCAAGTCGAATCATCGAACGACGAGCGGGAAAAAGCCTGGCTCGCGACCGGCACATTCCAAGTCGCAAGTCACGCCATCCATACCCGCTTTGCAATGGTCTGGTGCCCCGTGGGCTGGCAGCGACTGACGGACCTGGTCGGGGATACGGTCAACGGAGACTCCGGCGCGTCGGGTGAAAGTTCGGAGGGAACTGCTTCCAGTGGAGGGGAGGATTAATTTGAGCATTCGAGGCTTCCAAAACGATTTTCATGTTCTTCGCCGGCGCTTTCAAACGGCGCTGTCGAATACGCATGCAATTCCTGCAACCCTGATTTCGACGACTCGCTTCACGATGTAATTGTGGCCAGAGCCGCGATGGAATTCTGATATGTCAACAACTGAAAACGATACAACTGGTCAAAGCCAAATCGAGCCATCGCTTTTGATCGTCGATGATGCCCAGATGATGCGGCTGAAGATTGAACGCCTTGCCCAGTCCGCGGGATGGAAGCACATCGTCCATGCGTCAGAGGGCGGCGAAGCGGTCGCACTGTATGAGCAGTCACCGTTCAGCCTTGTCACCATGGACATCGTTATGTCGGGGATTGATGGTCTCGAAGCGCTGACGCAGATTCGCCAACTCGACCCGAATGCTCGCGTTGTGATGGTCAGCGCAATTAACCAGAAATCAAAATTGAGCGCCTGCATTGATGCCGGTGCGATGGACTTCATCGTCAAGCCGTTTGACGCCAATCGTTTTGAGAAGTTCTTGAGTGATCGTTATCAATCGGCGGTCGAAGAACTGACAGCCAAGAATGATGGGTAATCATGGCGGCGGCTAGCAAACGCGAGACTGCCGAATCTTCATTGCGCACCGTCATCGTTGACGATTCTGCGCTCGCACGGTTGATGCTTCGCGATGCTTTGACCGGGATCGAAGGAGTTAGAG
>JABDKS010000786.1 GCA_013002105.1 Pirellulaceae bacterium
GTCCAGATCTTGTAAACCCACCGCGACAGAGGAACGATTCCCCACAACAACAACGCCGCACCCGCCAATATCACACCCAGTCCGCGAGCCCACATCGATGCGGCAATGATCAAACCGCTCATCCAAAAGAATTGAAACACGACCGCACAGATCGCATGAACCGTTGCCGTAGGCCGACGCCATCCGCTCAGCAGCGAAGGTTTAATCGGAATACCGAACATCATCCATTCCAAGCGACGGCCCAATTGTGCGCGGCCATGCATTCGCAAATTAGGGATCTCCAGCAAGTCCGAAAGGACGTAATAACCGTCCAGACGAAGCAGTGGATTAGCGTTGACCAACAGGGTCGTCGGCCCCGTGACAACAAAGACTTGCGCGGCCAGGTGCTTCATCAACCCGGCCGGCAACCACCACCACGCCCAAGCCGCGATCGCTGCGATGCCAAGTTCCAAGTAGACACCAGCCAACGCGATATGGACCCGTTTAAGCCGATTGCGGATTTTCCAGGCGTCGGTCACGTCGACGTAGGCGAGCGGCGCGAGCAGAAAGAACATGACACCCATTTTGCCGATTCGGACGCCGTAACGACTGGCACAAACCGCGTGACCCATCTCGTGAATCACTTTGGCAATACACCAAAACCCGATCAAAACCGGCCACATGCCTGGGTCAAACAAACGGTGCAATTCGTGGACGAACGAATCAAAATGGCCATACACGACCAACATGCCGCTGGCGACCAGGACCGCCCAGAGGATCATTCCAGGAATCGAAAACGCCGGGCCAATGATGCCCTGCCACTTCGCCGCGATCGGACCACCCTGAACCAACGGAATGCGCTGGCTGACGACCAACGAAAGATACTTTGGCAGATGCTGAAACCATGTGCGACTCGTCGATGGATCGTCGGTGGCGGTGGTGGTCGCGGTGGTCGGTTGCTCCGTCACTGGGTGCTGGCTGCTCGACGGCGTCGGCACGATGGATTTGGCCAAATCGGCATGGTCGGCTCGCGGCGTTTCAACATCGACCTGGGCGGTCACTCCAGACGTCACGGCCTCCATCGTTGGGGATGCTTTTGCCGACGCCAGTCTTTGCTTTACCAGTACAGCGGCAAACGTCGCGACATCTTGTGGCGACCATTGGAGTCCTTCGGCGTTGATCGCTTGCGTGATCGCCTCGATCGATTGCTCTCCGTCCAACCGAATGGCCACACGATACTCTTCGATGCCGATCCGATAGAACTTTCCCAAACCGGGATGGTGAGCGACGTAAGAGGTTTGGCCACCGTAGTCTCGGGACGAAAACACCACCTGCGGATCCAAAAGAATTCGCATTGGTGGCGGCGTCGATGCCGCATCGTTTTCGCTCGCTCGGTGCGTCATTTTTTAATAGCCAACCCACCAGAGAACGCGTTCGCAGATCCCACGAATCCATGACCAGGAAGTCGGCCGTAACGGACCGTACGTGGTTGCATCGCCTCGCATCCCCGGTCGCAACTTGCCATCCTGATTGTCCACCTCGATCCGTGCGACAAAAACGCTGCGATCGTCGCGAATCTCAGCGGCGGGATACACATGTTCGATCGTCGTACGGATCGATTCGCCACCGACCGACGACAGGCGAACCCGTGTGTCGGCATCCGGTTTAACGTAACCAATTTCATATTCTGGGATTTCGATCTCGATCGCCACACGATTCAGCGGAGCGACTTCGGCGATCGTTTGCCCGATCTCCAATGGGGCACCGATGTGTTTTCGCAAATCGCCACTGACGATCACGCCGTCAATCGGACTGACCACCTCCAGACGTTCCAAACGATCGGACACCAATTCTTTCCGCCGTGTGAGCTGTCGGACTTTGAGTGATGATTGCTGAGCGTCAGCGATTCGTCCCGTGGCACGTGCGACGTTCTCTTCTTTCGCGACCTGCTGAATCTCCGCCTCGATTTGTTCCAGTTCCAAACGCAGCGGACGGCCATCCAACAACGCCAGCAATTCTCCCGCTTGCACAGAATCACCAGGACGAACCTTGGTTTCCAACAACGTCGCCTCGAACGGCATGGCAACAAATCGTTGCTGCAACGGTTCGACCGTCGCTGTACACGCAACGCGATATCGAATCGGCCACAACGCTGCGAGAATCAATAGCAACATGCCACACGCCAGCCAGACCGGTGCGGCACCACTGAGATTCTCTGGAAGTCGCAGCCACGATTTCGCCGGCCGATCCCAGAGCACAATGCGGAGCGTCGTCAAACTGGCCAGCAACCACGCCGGGACGCCGTTGTCATCATGTTCGCTGTCCACCCACACAACACAACGCCCGGCACCGTCGATTTCGGGGATCGCCAGCGACAGTTGTGGACCACTGGTGACAGAGTTGCTGCCTGCGGCTTGGACATCCTGCCAACGCTGGTCGGCCTCGTCAAACATGGTGCTCTCGCACCCCAGCCAACCAAGTTTTCCGTCGTATAACCGTCTTAGTTTTTTGTTACCGATGCCGCAGCGAATCTTGTCATTGGGGAAGCTGATTGCGATCTGTTTGACGATGGTTTCGACGGCCCCCGTGCGATCAGTCGTGCGGGCAACCGATTCAATCAGTCGCAACATTCTGCTCAGTTCATCCTGGTTCAATGTCAGCGATCCATCTGACTTGGGCGCAGCCGTCACCGCATCCCCGGACGAACCGACCAACGATACGTGCATCGGCGAACCGGTGACCGGTGGGATCGCACTGGATGATGGTTGCGTTGAGAAATTCATTATCGCGTTACCCCTTCCCATGCCGGTATCCCAGTTGAATCGGGAACGGCGGCGGACCGCTGCCGCTGAGTCGGGGTAACCATTTGCATGGTGCAGCGATCGCCGGCGAGCAGGCGACTGTCTTCATTGGGCAGTAAAACGCGAACCTTCAACGTGCCGCTCTCACCGTCGATTGCGGCTGATATGCCATACACCTTGGCCGTCATCGTTCGCGACTGACTTCGCAAATACACACGAACCTCGCTCCCGATCCGCAACGACCCCGCGTCTTCGATTGGCACGTTGAACACGCCGTACAATTGATCGGTGACCAGCAGTCGAATCACAGCGGGGTCCGCCGGCGTGATGTATTCACCGGGATGATGAAAAACTTTTGCCACGACTCCATCCATCGGTGCGATCACTTTGCGGCGTTCAAACTGCAATCGAAAACGATCGAGTTCCAGCTTGCGTAGCTGCACCTGCTCGAGTGCCGCGGTCTCGCGGGCCTCGGCAATTTTCAAATCCGCTTCGGCACGTCGCAACTCGTCCGGGCGTGCCATCCGTTCGGCCGAGAGTTGACGTAAATGATCGGTACGCGTTCGATGCAGCAACACATCCGCTTTTGCCGCGTTGACCTCTCCCACCTGCTCTGCCTGTAACTGTGCAATTTTGACACTCGCCAACTGGACCGCGTCATCCAATTGTGCGACGACATCGCCCTGTCTAACGCGATCGCCTTCCTGCACCAGCACGCGATCGATCCGGCCCAATTCGGTGGCGGCGACCATGATGTCGTATTTTGGTTCCGTAAAACCATCGAATACCTGTTCGCTGGTCTGCTGCGACGATGCGGTGTTGGCAATCAACAGCAGAATCGTGAGTGCAAACAACCGCGGTGATGGATGATTCATTTTTGTCATGACTGGGTACCCGAATTTGTCGGGGGAAAATAGATCGTTTCAGCAGACGACTGCGACGGTTGAGCAGGGAGCAAGAATCCAGGTGAGCCGCTTGACTCCGCTTTCACTCGCTCTGTCGACGGCGTCGTAGTTGATCCGACAGTGGCAGAATCCGATTCTTCACTCTTCCGCGCAACGCGAGGGTCGGCCGCGGTACTGTTTTTTGCATGGACCGACGTAACTCGTTTCGAAGCCTCTGGTAACCCGAAACGTAAGTGAGGGACTGATCCCTCGCTCACGCTTCGGGTTACGGAAAATGATGCAGAATCCTGGGTAGCGGCCGCGGAAGGTTTTGCGTTCCCTCTGGTATCCTGAGATGCCGACTCTGCCGGAGGCAAAGTGATGTTGGATGGCTCGCCGGTTTGACGATCCAAACGATGCCCTGTGGCAATGAAGTCCACCGTCGAGCTACGTCCTGCCCGCACGGCCTGGACTCCTTCGTATTGCAATAACGTCCCCATCGCCTGCTGCAACGAGACAAGCGAAGCCATGTAGTCGGCTTGCGCGGTAACGTACTCGCGTTCCGCATCGGTACGACGCTGCTGCGCGTCCAGCAACGTCTCCAGGACAACGCCGACGCGAGATCCGTCGCCACCCAACATCTCCCACCGCCGCGTCAATACGTTTTCTTCGTCGATCGCGGTCAACAACAAATGACGTTTACTGTCATGTTGTGCCGAAGCGCGACGGACGTCGATCAATGCGGCTTCGGCTTCCCATTTGGTTTGCTGGATGATCTCGCGCAGGCTTTCGGCCCGTTGGCGATACTGATGCTGAGCTTCGCGGTGGCGTGATCGCGCTGCGCGACGGCCGTGCGGCATTTCGTATTGCAGACCCGCGGAGAAACCAGGCGTGATGCCGGAGAATTGATCGGTCCAGGACCGGGCCACACGGTAGTCGCCATTGAGCGACGATAATGATGCATTGACCACCGCATTCAACTGTGGGACCAACTCGGTGCGGGTGACTCGAATCGCTAATCCCGCGGCCTCCAATTGCGATGTGGCCGATTTGATCTCGGGCCGATTCTCCAATGTCTGCACCATCACATCACGGACATCCCAGCGCTGATCCGGGAAAATCGGTAATTCTTGTGGAATCAATTCCAAACGTGACTCGGCGCCGCACAACACATCGGAACCGATCAGTGTCGCCAGTCGGGTTTGACGCTTCTTGACATCCGCATCAATCACTACCAGTTGGTCCTGACGCCGGGCGACTCGCTGACGTGCTTTGGCCAATTCGATCGGGCCAGCGTCAAAGCGATCGCGAGCTGCCAGAATCTGCTCGATCCGTTCGCCACGTGCAAGCAACTGTCGTTGCTGCAACAGGTGACATCGAACCTCATACAGCCGCCAATAGGCCGACATGACTTCGGCAATGCGCGTTTCGACATCGCCGCGCATCTCCTGCCACGTGACACGCGAATCAATTCGCGCTCGGGTCAGGAGCCGTTCGTTGTAGACCTGGCCGCCACGAGCCAGCAGCGGTTGAGTCAAGCTCAGACTTAAACGCGCGTTACCCTGATCCGCCGGTTCAAAAAACGTGCTGTTGCTGTCCAACGTGCCCAGCTCTTGGGTCAGTCCCAACTGCGTGCCGCGGCGTCCGTTGCGCTGCATGCCGCCGCGAACTGACATTGTCTGCTCGCGCAATCGACTTGCCCCACCCGTGGTCAATTGATTCCCGACAGGTTCGTTGCTCGAACCGCCGGTGGCGCTGAAGA
>JABDKS010000796.1 GCA_013002105.1 Pirellulaceae bacterium
TGACGCCAGCAGGGAGTGATTCCTGAATACCTTCGATCTTTTCTTTGATGGCCCAAGTGACGTCGTGACTGTTTTCGCCCATCAGCATGAAGCCCAACCCCAATACCGCTTCACCGCGACCGTTCGCCGTGACCGCGCCCCGCCGAATCTCATGCCCAATCATCACATCGGCGACGTCGCGAATGCGAACTGGCACGCCATCCTTGGAAGTGATGACAATGTCTTCGATTTCCTTAATATTGACCGTTCGGCCAATTCCATGCACCAGCAGCATTTGGCTGCCGTCAGTGACCGTACCGCCGCCGACATTCTCGTTGTTCGTTTCAATTGCATCAGATACCTGCTCGAAGGTCAGGCCGTACTTGAACAGCCCTTCGGGATCGAGACGAATCTGATATTGCTTCTCGTACCCGCCCCAACTGTTCACTTCGGCCACACCTCGAACCGATCGCAATTGTGGCTTGACCACCCAGTCGTGAATCGTTCGCAACTCGGTCATGCGTTTGATACGCTCGGCCTGAGAGGCTTCCGAGAAGTCAACACCGTCGTAAACCAGAACGTAGTGAAAAACTTCGCCCAAACCGGTCGAGACCGGACCCATCTGCGGTCGGCTGATACCGTCGGGTAGCTCGACTGTGGACAACCGTTCGTTAATCAACTGACGAGCAAAATAGATGTCGATGCCATCATCAAAAATGACCACGACCTGTGACAGACCGAACTTGGAGATCGAACGTAATTCGTGGAGTCCCGGCAATCCGCTGATTGCCTGCTCGACGGGAAAGGTGAACTGCCGTTCGATTTCTTCAGACGCCAGCGACGGGGCGACCGTGTTGATCTGAATTTGAACCGGTGTGGTGTCCGGGAATGCGTCGATATCGAGCTGTTGGAGTGAGAACACGCCTACAACCGCGAACAACGCCGCCGTTAGAATCACGAGCGCACGATGGCGCAGTGATACGTCGATTAGCCAATTTAGCATCCGTGCTCTCCTTTATTCTGCAACGCAGTCGCAGCCTGCACCAAGATTGTTTTTTAGTAACTGCGCTCGCAGCACGTCACTGCCCGCTGCGGCGATCACTTCACCGGGAAGCACACCAGAAATGACTTCCGTGAATTTCCCGTTCGTTGCACCCAAGCGTACCGAACGGACGTGAAAGACTTTGAAGCTGTCGGGACTGTCGAAGTAATGTTTATCACGCACGAATACAATTTGGCAGCAACCTTCCCAGTGCGACGATCCGTTGGGAATCACAATGGCGTCTGGTTCTTCCCGCAAAATGATTTGGCCCGTACCAAACGTTTCGCTGCGTAACTTGCCTTCAACGTTCGGCAAGATAGCTCGCACCTGCACCATCCGCGTTTGCGAGTCCGCCGCCGTGCTGATCCAGTTCAACTTGCCTTCCACTTCATAGCGACTGCCATCGGCTTGAAAGCGAATGGGTTGCCCGACAGCAAGCTGATCCATGTTCTCTAGTGGAACATTGAGTGTGAGCCACATCTGGCTGGTGTTCGCGACTTCAAACAGAATGCGAGTCGGGTCAACGACTTCACCCGGAGCAACATGCCGTTGCGTCACGAAGCCTTCGATCGGCGAAACGATCGGGATTAAGTTCGACGTGATTGTCTTACTGTTGAGTTGGGCGCGAATCTCATCGGGAATTCCCAGCAAACGCAGATTGTCGAGGACTTGTCGCTCAGACAGTCCTCGCAGCGATTCGGTGTCGATCGGAAATCCAAGATTTCGCAACGACTGTTCAGAGGACAGCACATCCGCTTGAGCTTTGGACAGGGCAGCTTCAGCATCAAGAATCCGCGACCCCGCAATTGCACTTCGAGCTTGATTAAGCCGCGAGACGTTTTGTCGTTGCAGGTTTTCTTCGGCCAACGCCCGCAGTAGATTCGTTTTTAAATCACCGACTTGTGCCGCATCCACGACGGCGAGAACTTCCCCCTTGGTGACCAAATCGCCAACGCCCTTGGTTACCAACCAAACGCTGCCGGGAACTCGCGATGCCAAGCTCGCTTGCTTCGTGGGGTCGTAAACAATCTCCCCGCTGCCGGTGATCGCTTCGACAATCGGAGCACGTTCAATCAATTCCACATCAACGCCAGCCTGCTTCACTGACTCAATAGAAGCGAACTGAATCCGGGTCTGGTAAATCTTGCAGGCACTGTTGTTCTCTTTACGCGGAGCCACGGCCAAAGCGCGAGCGGCTCGCTCAAGATCGCTTGGCAATATCGACGGCGTCTCCTTTATCTGTGCTACATCGGGATGATCAAGCACGCAGTTGTGAACGCCATGTACCTCGCACCAACCGTAGTCGGGGCCTTTGAGCATCAGGGTGGGATCACACTCGACACAAATGGATTCAGGCACGGCGTGTTCTTCACACCAATCGTCGGCGACCGTCTCAACACTCCCAGTCAAAGCGGCGAACTTCGGAATTCGCCAATCGTTGTGGTGCCCGTAATAGAAG
>JABDKS010000806.1 GCA_013002105.1 Pirellulaceae bacterium
CCGGCCGCGACGGCGTCCGAACCTCCCGCCGCGCGGGAGGGTGAATCAGAAATGTAAAGTAAGTGCCATCGCCCGTTAGCCGCACGGCGATAGCCGCGGTTCGTTGCGAGAACAATCAGAGCTATCGCTTGTCGGCCAATGAAAGGTGGCGCTGTCCAGCTAGCGAAGCTGAAAATTCGTTTCGATCAACGAGTCGGTCACCAGAGCAGATCAAGCTTTCCTGCTATCAATCAATCGCCGACCTGCTAGAACGAAGTCGGTACTCGACTTGACGAATAAATCAGCACTAATCGAGACACGATGCGTCAATCCCATAGGGTGCGCACCGATCATCTGCCTTCAGCTCAAATGCAAACAGGTTGCGATCACCGAATACTTGCATCACTTGTGACTATCGCACTGACAAACCAAATTCCACCCATGGCTGAGTCGACTCAATGAGCAGTGATTCATCCGTGAACCGATTCCACCCTGTTTCTTGCGATCTGTGTTTGATTGCCAGATTGTTGGGAGGCTATTTGTTTTGTGATTTGCTCTTCTCGTACGCCGCCTCCAATTTTATCAGAAACTCCGCCACATCATCGTGCACGTCTGCGGTAGCGGAGATGGCCATGACATTTTCGATGGGTACGACACTGGATGGACCACCGGAAATATCCCATGTGGCGGGTTGGACGGTCGACTGCAATGCGCGGACAATCTGATCTGTCTTGCTAATCAAACTCTTGGGGAAAATGTGCATCTTGACAATCAGGTTTCGTTGAGCGACCTCCACCGTCGTGATTTGCAGGACTTCATCTTTGATCATGTATGTCAGTTGGAGCCCGCGCAGCATTAGCCGCATAAAGGATCGCAACGATACGTTTTTCAGACTCAAGGTGACCGGGACGTCTGGTGTCAGTCCAACTTCTTCGAGTGCGCGTCGATCCAATACGATGGGAATGTCATGTGTGCGCGAAACCGTTTCGAGGGCTTCGTTCAGCGGTGTGTTAATAAAGGTTTGGGTTGTTTCATCCGAGAGCAAAGCCTGCAAGCGTGCTTCGACGTCAGAAACGGGTGCCTGGGCTTGCGCATTGACTTGCGCCTTTGGCGTGGCGGCAGCATTTGCCACCGGACGTCGGGCCGCCGGACGACGCGTCGGAACTGACTTGCCACCGCCGAAGGGGTCGGTATCACCGCCGCCAAACGGGTCCGACATGTCGCGTTTCTTATTTGTCCTCGGGGCGAACGGGTCCGAATCAGCACCGCTTGGGGCATCCTGTGCAAACGTGGGGACGGCAACCAAAACGGAAAGACAAGCAGCCACGAAAACAATTCTCGATGACATCAGCATGATCCTTTTTTCAAACAGCAAGTCGCGTGAGGAGAAGTCGAGCGTATCACCGGTCACGCACCGCCGAGGGGTGTCTGGTCGATGGAATGACAGGTTTGCAATCGAGCTCTATCCTAACCCTTCGGCGGGCGACCATGTAAATGTCGATAGTAGTCTCTGATGTACACTGTCCCAGGTCCCATTACAGTGGCGATCGAGTCAAGCCATTGAGGGCAGCACGAGTAGTGGAAATCGTATCGTCAGCCATGATCGGTCCAGGGGTACTAGCGGCACGAACCCTCTGTCGATGGATTCGGTGCCTAAAGCGCACGATTTCTCCATAGGGTAAAGTTCGTTGTACGCCATACGCAGTTGGTTGATGTGGTCTAGATCAGCATCATCGATAAACTGCGTCCACGATCGATTAAAACGTTCTGCTGATTCCAAGAATGCACGCAGCAGTGATCGGTCGGTCGAAAACCAAGGTCGCTGAACTGTCTCGACCCGTGTCAATTCAATCGCCAGGTCCTCGAAAATTGAATTGGCATCGCTCTGGGTGACCAGCGGTGCAAGTCGTTCCCAGTCGTCACAAACGCTACGCCGCAAGATCGTGAAATGTCGGCGTGGCCACTTCAGCTGCTTCGATCGCTCAGCAGCACACTGCTGCATCAATGAATGCAGCGCCGTTGCCGGCGCCCGGCCACGTTGGATGAACGCAGGCTCCTCACCCATCTCGGCGAGCAGTCTCAAAAACTCGCTGCGAGAACCTTCGTAATCGAACATGAGAACAGATAATCAGCGAGTCATGGGTTCTTGATCGTCTAGGATGCCAGCAACAACCGAGACCGTTTGGAAAAGCCATGGTCGTGACAACTCAGTAACGCCCGTGGCAGTATGCTGGCACCGAATTAGGCTTTGTTGGAATCATCATCACCATAGCACAACAGCTTTACGCGTCAGCAAAACATCCATCGACACACGGAATTCGGCGGCGTTCTGCTTTCTCTCGCGTGATGCAACGTGGAAATTTGAACGGTCGATGTGACGCCCACGATCAGTGTCAACGATAGCGCGGCAATAGCGATCAGGCACGACATCAGTCGAACCTGACTGGGCACCGATTCAGCCGCGCCATTAAAAGTCCAATCGGTCGTTCACGCAGAGAACTACTGATCAGCCAGCGAGTTGTCATGAATTCCACCACTCCAAGAGGAAGCGACGGCGGAATAGATTGCTGACGGAGATAATTCGGCATCCGGATGATGATGCTTGTAGGCTTCGTGGCCGGCAATTGCCAGCACGACCGCCATCCAGAGGATGAAACGACCAAGCGTCATCCTGATGTGCACGCCATGACAATCGTCATAGGCATCGATGTCGTCGCTTCTGTCAAACACTGTAAAAACCCGACGAATGGGGACCAACTTAAACTGGATTGTAGAACAAGCTTAGGTCCGAAAGTTACTTCGTCTTCGTGTTCGTTCGATCGCCGCGCCTGCATTCGACGGGGCGATTCTCAGGTTGCACCGGTTGTATGACTAATAAGCCTGCCGCCACTGGCGTGCGGTGAAATGCCAAGTTATTTGTAAAAGCAACACCACGGCTGCTCGTTAGGTGTCCAAATTTATTCGTCGGATTGTTTGTTGCGACGAGCCGCATAGCGGGCGTGCGGTTCGAGCCAGAGAGCGATACCGCGACCGGTACCGGTGTCGCGCCATGTCATGATCGGTATCGTTTCGTCGGTCGAGAATTCACGTTGACCGTCCAGTGGGCTGCCCGTGCCCTCGTTGGGTTGCCCGCTTTTGGTCCAGTTCGGAACTTTGTAAGTCAGCAGAGTTTCGGTTTCCGTGTGAACATGCACCACCGGATTGCCGTTTTCCATGTGAATTGCATAGCTGAGCGTGACATCTGCACCATTCCGCCAGCTATTGAGCGAAATCGTTGTCGCCGCAGGCAGCGTGTCAATTTTCGTTTCATGATCAAATTTTGTGTCGGACAAATGGAGCATGTACCGACTACCAGCGGGGACGATCAGTCGCATCGCGGCAGGCCCCTGTTCGTTCTCCGCAATCGCGTTGACATAGGTCAGCGAAGGATCGTTGACCTTTATGTAGCCGTATTTGCGGCGGACCACGTCAATTTCATTTCGAGCTTCGACAAGCTTGCGCATCATCACAAACTGTGAAACCAACAACGCTGCGATCGCCGTCGACAAGAGCAGGGTGAGAAGTGAGAACCTTTTCATGCGGAGTCAGCCGATGGTGTCTATTTGTAGTGAAGTGATTCAGCGGGCTATCACATGTTGTCCCAACCTGGGCCAGTGACATACGGCTAACGGGTCAATGCGTGATGGCTCCCGCGAGCAAACTGCGACGACGGATTCGATTCGATTAATCGGTCTTTTGGTGTCGGCGTCCGCTTCGATACAACTTGCGAACGTGATCCTACGATGAACTGATCTGCATCACGGTGCAGCATGCTGGCTCCTCAGGTCAGCGATTGTCGTGCCCTTCGGATTAGGAACAAGGTTCACGTGCTTGCATTGGGGAAGCAATCGTCGTAATTCCGCTTCCATTTCTGGCGATGGATCGGACATTGTGACGAAGAGGTCTCGCAACTTTGTCAGGCTTCGTAGTTTTCGCAGTCCAGCGATTGTGATCTCGGTCGGGCTTTCGCTGCAGGTGATGTCCAGTATCTGCAGATTCGTGAGCATCGCGATCGACGCCAGGCCATCATCGGTGATTGGAGCATCTTCGATAAACAATCGCTTGAGTTTCTTGGCTTTGGCGAAATGCTTGAAACCGACACCGGTGAAGGCACACGACTTCACTTGAACTTGTCGGACATCGCGAAGTCCTCGGCAATGAATCAATGCGACGTCTTTGGCAGGCAGATCGCTGAAGTAGAGGATTTGCACGTCCACAAGCGGAGTGAGCAACGCAAACGTGTCATCTGTAAAATTTTGACCGATGAAGCCAATTAACAGCGTCTTGCTTGGTGCTTCCCAGTCACCACCCAACGCGAGAATCTGACGAACCGATCGTTCTTGAGCATCCGTTTGCTTCGTAATTCTCTGATTATTTCCATGCACGCGATAAACAATCGCGATCGACGTCACCAGCAATAAGAACGAAAGTCGTTTCATCATCATACCACCGGCCGATAATTGACGACGTAACACGAGGCCGTGAGTGTGTCGATCCCGTCTGGTTCAATTTCTTTTCGCCGCTTCGTTGCGGTCCGAGGCGGAGAATCCATCGCGAGCAGCGGGATGTGAAGATGCTGAATCTTGTCAGCCGCACCGTTTCGCTCCGACAGATCGACGGAGGAAATTTGATTTGGCTTGCCCGAATCGAACAAGTTGAGTCTATAGCGGTCTGTTGTCATGTCTTGTATCGAGAAAAAGTCTAGCGCAATCTTATGCGTCACACATTGTCATGACCAAGCCGGTCCGAACGACGATCTGTTCAGATTGATTCGGATCGTCCGTCGGGCTGTCTAGGGGTTCGCGAATATTAGGATCCGAATCGATTCGATGACTTTGCGAGAATCCGTTTGGAACGCTGGATCGTTCGCGTTCAGGGATGATGGCGGGAGGTGATTTGAATCATGGCAGAGTGAAGTTTGCCGTTGCTGGCGACCACGCTTGACGGTGCGACGGGTAGCTGGTTTCCTTTCGCATCGGTGACTTGCCCGCCGGCTTCTTGGACAAACAAGCGTCCGGCGGCGAAGTCCCAGGGGGAAAGTTGGTATTCAAAAAAGCCTCCCAGGTGACCGCAGCCGACCATGCACAAGTCGAGTGTCGCGGCGCCGAAGCGGCGAATCCCGTGGATGTCCGCTGCAAAGAATTCTTCGATTGTCGCCAGTGTACTTCGCATCATGTCGCCGCGGTCGTAGTAAAAACCGCATCCAATCAGCGTGCTGGCCAGCGAATCCGCTGCATCAACGCGCACCGGGCGTCCGTTGAAAAACGCTCCGTTCTCTCGAATCGCAGTATACAACTCGTCGCGGGCTGGGTTCAGGACGACACCGACGATGGGTACCGAGCGGTGATAGTAGGCCACGGAGACGCCGAATTGGGGAATCGCGTGAGCGTAGTTGTTGGTGCCGTCGAGCGGATCGATGATCCAGAGGTGTTCCGCATCGGCGTTTCCCTTTAGTGCTTCTTCGCCCAACAGTTCGTGTCCAGGATGACGCTGACGCAGGTGGGCGGCAACGGCTTGCTCGCTTTCCAGATCGGCGTCGCTGACCAAGTCATAGGTCTTTCCACCATTGTCGGACTTGTTACGCATCTGAACGCCGTCACGCAAATAACGCATCAGGACTTCACCGCCCAACGTGGCAGCGTCAATAGCGGATTGCAGTAGTTGGTCAGTGTTCATGGGACAGGTCGCGACATGAGGGTTGGTACCTCCCAGCGGATCAGGCACCGTTTGTGAATGGGATCGAATGCAGAACCGCGGCGATTCGACTGCGGATCGTTATTTGCCGCTATACCAAACACCACGCAACCAGTTGTGTCGCCGCAGTTGGACCAACAGGTCTTCGGGCAGATCCTTCAAATCACTCGTGCGCGTGTTCTTATTGACCTGGTCTACATTGCGCATGCCGGCGATCACCGTGCTGACTTCGTCGCGAGCAAGCGCAAACTTCAGTGCGACATCGGCCAACGAATACTGATTGTCGATGCCAAACTGTTGCAGGTCCGCGCGGATCGCGTCGACCCGGTCGCTGGTCCGCCGCATACGATCACCGGCAAAATACTGTTGTCGAAAGTCATCCTCAGGAAACTGATGGTCGGCATCGAATTTTCCTGTCAATGCTCCTTCGTCCAATGCGACGCGAACAATGACACCGGTTTGGGTTTCGGCGGCAACCGGTAAGATGTGTGCTGCGGCTTCTTGATCGAAGAGGTTAAAAATCACTTGCACGACGTCCACCAAACCGTCCCGCATCAGTTGGATCACGCACGACTGATCGTGTTCGGGCGTACTGACACCGATCAGATTGATTTTGCCCTCGTCGCGCAGTTGACGCAGCACCATCAACGGTTGAGGGTCGTCGTTCCACGCTCGCGTCCATGTGTGCAGTTGCAATAGATCGATGCGATCGACGCCCAGATTGCTTAACCGGTCGTTAACGTTGGATCGTAGGTAAGCGGCCGAATAGCGGTCTTGCCAGCGGCAGTAGGGGCTCGGCGGCCAGGGTCCCGCATCGGGCGGAGTTTTGGTCGCGACGACGATTTCTTCGCTGCGGTCTTGCAGTGCAGTGGCGATCACTCGTTCGCTGCGTCCGTCTCCGTAGCCTTGGGCGGTATCGATAAAATTCACGCCGCGATCGATTGCCCGGTGCAATGCCGCGATCGAATCTTTGTCATCCTGATTTCCCCATTGGCCACCCAGAGCCCAGGCCCCAAACCCGATCTCGGAGACTTGGGGACCTTGCGGAGAAAGCGGTCGAAACTGCATTGTCAGGGTGTCTCTTGGGTTCGGAGCGTGGGTTGGTAAATTCTGCGGATTATGATGCTCAATCGTAGGGGGCTTCACCAAACTTCCTGGCTTTACAGCCGTGTGCGTCGATCGAGTCAACAAGTGGCCCCCCGACATCCGATTTTCGTAATGCGTCCGAGAGTCACGATAGAGCCTGGCCAACGGACGTTTGTTTACGAATCCAGCCGTTTCTGCTGTGTTACTCCCTCTCTGCTTGGGTGTTCGTCGGTGCCAAAGATTCCTTCGATTCCACGGATTTCGATAGTTGTTCCCATTGGGTCCGATCTTGCAGCGTTCGAATCGACCCTGATCAGCGTCCTGGAAAACCGGCCCACCGGCAGCGAGATCTTAGTGGTTCACGACGGTCAATACGACGACCCGTACCAGCTCTCAGACGAAGTTCGCTTTGTTATCGCAAAGTCCGCCGGCGTTGTGGATTTGATTGCTGCCGCAGCGTCGTCCGCCCGTGGGCGGTTTGTACATGTACTCGCACCTGGATTTCAAGCTGTCGAGGAGTGGACGGAGAAGGCGTTGCAGAAGTTCGAGCACCAGGATGTCGGCGTTATCGCGCCAGTCATCCGCAGCGGCGTTCGTCGTCATGTCGTTGCCGCCGGATGGCATGATACGTCCTCGCGACTGTGTCAGCGTATCACGACGCCAGACAGCCAGTTGAACCGCAAACAATCAGCATCGATTCAGGGAGCCTACCTGCAAGCCAGTTTTTGGCGACGTGATTTGCTGCGATCACTCTCGGCAGCGTATCAAGGTTCGCAATCAACGCTGGACGAGGCATCCTACGCGTACGGGCTATTGGCCCAACAAGCAGGCTGGCGGTGTGTGTTGGCGGACGATTGTGTGGTCACAGCCGAAAAAGTCAATGAAACGTTGGATCGTAGTTCACTGCGTCGGGGCAAGAAACTGAGGGCCGTTCGCAAAGCCATTACCGGCTCCGAAAAACGGATGCCTTTGATTGCCAACTTACTGCGTTGTCTATTCCGCCCCACGTCGATCGGCGAAGCATTGGGGCAAGCGACCTACCGCGGCGCCCTGGCAGCAACGACACGTCAGGTGCAAATCGAACGAGTCGTTGCCTTTGATGACCGCGATGTGATCACGATTCCATCGCAAAAGAGAGCGGCCGACAATCGCCGCGCTGCTTAAGACGCAACGCTAACTCATCGAGTTAGCCGTTAGACGCGTTGCCCATGACCTCTGCTGGCTCATTGGCTCAATCCAGGACAGATCGCGGCCTACCGATCGCGCGGTGCGAAAACTCTCGTCGCAGCATTGTGACATCGGTCCCTGTGTTCGCATCCACCGTGTCGGCGGTCGGCGTGTTAAGCTGATCACGATCGCACTTGAACGTGTCGTCACGTTCGCAAGAGCCGCGGGTATTCGGCTCGGCCTGTCGTTTTTCTCTTGATGGTCGTTGATGTGTCGTCTTTGGATCCCACCGAACTATCGAGACGTTCGTCGGTGTATCGCGTGGGATTGATTGTGGCAACTCATCTCACGTTGGTATTGCTCACGTACTTTGGTCCCAGCGTGTCATCGTGGATCGCGGATTTGTTTGCCGAGGAACATTATCTTTGGCGGCTGTTTTGCGTTACGGGGACCAGTAACGCGGTTGTGGCCTGGGTCATCCTTGTCGTGCCGCGAATCATGCACGCCGTGGCGGCAACCTTACTCGTTGCCATTAGTGTCGGATTGCTCTGGATCGTCGACTTTGCAGCGACGAATATTGAGTTCGGAATTGTCAGCAGCACGGCGACGGCGTTGTTGGTCCTGGTCTGCCGGATAGGTGGCATACGTCTGTGGCATCGAAACGAGTGGGCCGATGCCAAACACAGAGTTCAGTTCACGCTGCGAGCGATGATGTTGATGTCAGCGATCGTGGCGATGTTTTTGGCGGCCCGAATCGCGACCGCCGCACTGACCAGCCATGTGGGTTGGATGGTCTGCAACACCATCCTATTTTCCGCCTGCGACGCTGGAATCAGTGTTGGATTGTTCTATGCGATCCTGCGTCCGCGATACCTGATCGTGTCGGCACTGCTGGCTGTCGTGGTCTACCTGGGAATGTCAGCGCTGGCGCTGTATTGGATGCCGGTCGAGGAGTTTCCCAAGCCCTGGGAGTATTGGTGGGTCGTTGGACATCAGACCCTGATCCACGCTGGATACGTGTTAATCCCGGTACTGGTGGCAAGACTGTTGGGCTATCGATTGACGTTTCAATCGCCAACACAATCCGGTGGTGGCGACGGCCAATCAGACGCCAAGAACCGCGAGGTTCGCGAGTAGCGTGCGGATCGCGGTTGACCGCCATGGTCAGAGTCGCATCGGGCCATCACGCACCGCGCCATCACGATGTGCATCAACCAAACGCAACCGCGTCGCGAAGAACGGACGCGTGGACAACAGACGACTCATGTCGTCGCCCGTTAAGCAAGAACGCGCGTTGCCAAAGCATCCGAGGATGGAATCACCATCACTTGGGGATTAGCTGAATTGGTTCGGTAGTAATCCGGTTCCCAGCGTCGCAGTTCCATGAACATTGCGATCACCGCGACAAGCAGAAACAGCATGCTCAGCAGGAGCATGACGGTGTAAACGCTTGGGGGTTGCTTACGATTTTCAGTCGAGGGTTGTATCGACACGATCGCCCTCCTGCATAATGCCTTCGCTGTAATCACGCATGATTTGAGCGACAGATCGGTTAGGTTCAGTATGAGTGACACGCAGTTTGCCGACGTATCGGCCACCACGGGTTACTTCCAAGAGATGGCCATCACGAAGTCCGTCATCGTGGCCAATCGAAACTTCGACAAGCAGTTTGGGGCGGTTGACCACCAAGATGTTGCCATTGCGTTGCGGTGGTGCGCCATGAAGTGGTTCAGTGATATCGATGCCCTTGGAATCGACCACTTCTTTGTAACGCGTGATTTGTTCTTTCAGTGCCGTGTTGCGAATTTCCAATTCTTGTCGTACGCCCCGCAACTCGTTCATCTGGTCGGTCAGCACCAGCGTCTCGGCAAATAGCTTGTCGCGATCGGCCTGTTCTTCGCGAATTTGCGAACGCAATCGTTTTGTTTCTTCGGTCAATTTCTGCAACTCTTCGGCACGACTTCGGTCCAACTGAGATAGTTCGGTATTTTTTGCTTCGAGTTGTTGAACCGTGTTGAGACTGTTTTCCAGTTCGTTTTCGAGTTGATCCTGCTGCGTTTGCAGTGCTGCCAATGCCGTTCTTCGAGCAGCCTGCTCGCGATCCAATGCGGCCTGAGTCCGCTGTTTGGCGTCATTGAGTTGTTCGTTCTCGCGAGTGATCGTTTCGATGCGAGATTTGAATCCATCGGGTCCCAGCACGACGTCACGCCAGTTGCGATGCGACGCGTTGACGGCGAGTGCAAGCACCATGAACACCAGGCTCAAAAGCAGGATGATGACCGAGAATGACTTACCAAGAAGGGTCATTGGATAGCTTCCTAAAGCAATCGGGCGGATAAGCTGGGCAGGCAAATTTCACCGCGACGACCGGGTGCGGTGGGAGCCTGAAACACGACAAGGGATGATGGATTGGGCCAAAAAGACCGTTAAGGAAGTATAGTTACGTCAAAAATCGGATGTCAACGAAATCGTTATGAAAACCGTCAATCCCCCAGCTTGCCTGACCCATGGTCGGGTTATGCGGGATCGGGGAATGACCGCTCTGGGACCGTCCTGGGCCAAGTTGTCCACGGCCGTCTGGTGTTCACACGAAGCCTGCGTTGATCGAGGCAGATTGCCCTATTCGGCCTCGATTCGCCCCAATTCGGGTGTGAAAACACCTTCATCGTGTCGCAGATGTCGCAGCGAGCCACCCAAATGCCTATCCCGGAAAGCTTTCTGGGTCGCCGGTCTCCCTGGACACACGACGAACTCCTGGACAAGAGACAGGGCGTCAAAACCGCTGCGATCCGAACACCTCGGGCTGGGGAATATCGGATCTAGCCGCCGGGCTTGTCCAAAAAGCACGTTTCGACCGCGGAGATCGCACTAATAAAGTTTTCGATACAACTGGTTCGCTGGTCCACGTTGGGGTGCAAGGCATTCATCACAGCCTTGGCCAGCCGGGGATCGATATTGGGGCATCGTTCGACCAAATCCTTCGGGGGCGACGTGTCATGCTGTAGGGCGGCACGACCGTTGACCACGTCTCCCTGCCAAGGATGCTGAAACGAAATCAGGCAGTAGCAGGTCACTCCAAACGAGAAAATATCGACTCGTTTGTCTGTCGCCCGGCGTCGCACAATTTCGGGAGACATATACAAGGGCGTCCCGGTTCGATTTCCTGGAGCTTTGAAAGGAGCCGTTGCCGGAACCGTCAACCCAAAATCGATCAGTTTGACACCTTTGGTTTCTGGCAAACAGATGAAATTGCGCGGGCAAATGTCACGGTGGATGAAGTTCATTGAGTGGACGTACTTTAACGCCTCGGCCATTTCACGGATCAGCATCAGGCGTTTGCCGGCAACGTGGTGCTCCTGTTTTTTGACCACGATGTTCTGCATACTTGGTCCGGCGACATACTCCATGATCAAGATCGGCTCTCCCTTGGTCGTCGTCCCTACTTCGTAGGTCTCGGCGATATTTGGATGCCTCATCAACATCGCGATCTGACCTTCATTGGGCTTCCCAAGGCCTTTGAACCGACTTTCAAAAAGCTCGACCTTCTCGCAATCGAGCAATTTGACGCCGACCAACTGATTGTTGCGATTGCGATCTTTGGCAACAAAGAAATGCGCCATGGTCCCGGTGGCGGCCGTTCGTTGCCGCTCGAAACGCGCTGTTACATCGATCTTTCCGCCACCGGAAGATCCGATTGCCGATTTGATGGAGTCCAGCAGTCCCATGGAACCGTTTTTATTGTCAAGGATGAAAAGCGAAAACGCGTTGAATGTCCGTTGGTTAACCGATTGTATTGCTAGGGATCGACATCGCGGAACGCGCATCGCGTCTTGAATCTCTAGTCGCTACCTATTTGCCGCAATAGTCGATTGCCCGAGCAATCTCCGTTTTCAAATGTTGCCGCGGCACAATACGGTCAATGTATCCGTGTTCGAGTAAAAACTCGCTCGTTTGGAACCCTTCGGGCAACTCGATCCCGATGGTCGCCTTAATTGTTCGCGGTCCGGCAAATCCGATCAATGCCTTGGGTTCGGCAAAGACCAAGTCGCCCAACGACGCAAAGCTCGCCGCGACGCCTCCCATCGTGGGATTGGTCAACACGCTGATGAACAGTCCGCCGGCCGCATCATATCTGGCCAATGCGGCTGACACTTTGGCCATTTGCATCAGGGACAAGATTCCTTCGTGCATTCGTGCACCGCCGCCACTGGCGCTAATGATAATCAGCGGCAGATTCTGTTCGGTTGCACGTTCGATCAAGCGAGCGAGGCGTTCACCAACGACCGAACCCATCGATCCCATAATGAATGCACTGTCGGTCACGGCAAAGGCGACTCGACGAGCTCGAATCATTCCCGTGCCCGTCATCACGGCGTCGGTCAGCCCGGTTCGTTTTTGCTCGCCAGCCAATCGATCGGAATACTTGCGCCGGTCCGAAAACTCCAATGGATCGGTCGAGCGAATTTCTTCGTTCATCGGCTCGAACGTGCCCTCGTCCAAAACCTGGGCAATTCGCTCCAGCGCAGACACATAGAAATGGTGCTCACACTTGGGGCACACATTGAGTTGTTGCTGGACTTCTTTTTTATAAACGGAGGCACCGCAACCAGGGCATTTCAGCCACAAGCCTTCGGGGACGCCTCGCTTTTTGGGTGGCACGTTCGTAGCAGTTTCCGACTTAGAACGAGATGCTTGTGAATCGACGGTGGACATGCGCTCGACGATGATCGAGTAAGGGGGGATCTCCAGGATTCCAGGGCCGACAATCCGCCGCCGACCTTCCACCTACTTTAGCCGCTGAGCGGCGTTTTCGCTGCCTCAAACAATAGATCTTTTGCGGAGAATAGGCGGCCAAACCGCACAATCATAGGGGCCTGATCTCTGACCTGACC
>JABDKS010000853.1 GCA_013002105.1 Pirellulaceae bacterium
CAAGACACCGTTGTATTGGCCCGGCACCGTGGTGGGACCTGCGATGCGATTGTAGGTCGTGCCCGCACCCTGCATCAGCGGCTGTCGCCATTCCGCTTCCACCCAACCAATAAAATCACTCTTGAAAAACCGGTTGGGAAAGTTGTTGCGGTCGTAGTTGACGACATGACGTAGCGCGAACGACGCGCCTTGCGCGGTTTGTTTTGATATTTCGCCTGTAAACGATCCTTGCGTTGCCCGATTTGCACCCCGCAAGAACTGACTCAAAATCGGATCGGATAAATCCGCTGGATTTACATTATTCGGAGTGTCTACCTTGTTCCAAAACAGTTGCTGGGTGTACTGGGCATCGAATGCCGCCAATGCCGCTTCGGTCCCCAACTGCGGACTAGCCGATGTCAGTGCGGGATCATAAATCGTCTGCGTTGCCTGAGGCGCGGTGACGACCGTGCCACCGATCGTACGCAGCACCGGACTCTGCTGAACCGCTAGCTGCACGGCCTCCTGCAGTGTTAATTCCATCGTTGGCAACTCCGATGGATCTTGCAGGACCAGCGGCTCGCTGGCCGCTACCGCCTGGACTGCCGGTTCGGTCGCCGCAGCATGGACTTGCGGATACTCGATCCGCAGCCCATGGTTGTCGTGATACGACGGCGTCGATTCGATCGGTGTGGGTGTGATCTTTTCTAAAACACCACAGCCCGCCGTCATCGCGACCAGACTAGCGAGAATCGCGCGACGGGCTCGTACCGCAAGAGGTGATGCAATCGATGCTCGATCAGCAGAGCGGTGACACCGGCAGAAGTTAAATCGTGACATTGCGCGATCGGATAATAGGCTCGCCCGTCACCTCCCAGCCGTCCAGCCAATCTGAACATCCGCGCAAGGAGATAGTAGCGTTGCGAGCCTTATCGACCGCATGAAGCGTTCCGCTGGAATAACCGATCCAGAAAACGCATCCGAAGATTCGGACGAACCGGCAAAGACATCAAGGTCGTGTCAAAGTCTGACGATTGCGGTCAGTTTGAAACAACAGCAACCGGCCCCGGGCGCGGTCGTCGGCATGCGACGTACCTCCCAAGCAGGCTTGCTAGCGAACGACCCGGCTGGCAGACAATTCATAGCGTCGCCCAAAGAATGCTTGCCGCCGGGACAGCTCCCAGGTGCCAAACAATGCGGCGGTGAACAACAAGTCGCCGGCGATCGTGTAGCCGAAAAATGGAATCGCGCTGACGTAACAGGCAATCAGCCCTTCGGTAGTCGTCGCATACCAGGGTCCCAGCCAGACGCCAAAGTTGCTGATCAAAAAGAACAGTGTGGATGCGACCAACGATCCTGCCGGAAACTTCCACATCCCTCGTCGACGCTGCATCCAACGCCCCACCGGCACGGCAGCCAATGCACCGGCGTAGACCATCAACATGGTTGTCGCCGAATAGAATCCCATGCCGGCAAAACCGAACACATGCCCAACGACGTCGCTGAGCAACAATGCGGCCAGCGGCACCAGATAGGCGCGTCGTCCGACCAGGTAACATCCCGCAAATAACCCCAATGCACCGATGCACGCGACGTTGGGTGGATGCGGCATCAATCGGCTGGCGGCAACAAGCAGAATGAGCAAGTAATACATGGCGACATCGTGGAAAAGGAGAATGCTGCGAACGCTCCTGTTCTAGCTTTTCTGCCCATCGACCGGAAGCCCCAGCGACCGGGATTCCCAGCGACCAGGGTCCCCAACGACCGGGAGCCCCAAAGAAACGACTCATCGCGTCAATTGACGCGAATCGCACGATAAAATCACGTTAAAAAACGCTCGGAATGGTCGCCAATCCGTCTACGGTACGATGACGATCGTCGACACGACCGCGGCCGCCTGAACCAATGCCGCTCGATGGCTGTACGGCGGACGCTGATGCAAGGTCGGGGCGCACGATCCAGGTCGGAAATAACCGAGTGTCGACTCGCAATCGGTCGGATGACTGAGGGTCATCAGATACGGTAGCATCGGGACGGTGGCAAAAAATCTCGCGCCGCTGGCAAGCGGCTGCAACCTCGGATGTCGCTCCAAACCGTGCCGCTCCAACATACGGTCCTCAAAATACCTTGGATTGGAATAAGTATTCGGCGCGGCCCAATGACTGACGGCCCAATTCCATGGCTGGGGATCCAAATTGCGTTCCGAACCACTCTCGGGCAGCAACTGCACCGGGGCTGCCGACTGCATATCAAAACCTTCGGGAACACGCCCGTTGCCAATCTGATCAGTCGCGATGGTCGGTGCGGCGACAGGAGGCAACACGAATCGTCCCTCTTGGACACGCGTCACTCGGGGGTCATCGACTCCTTGCTCTCTCTCGTCCTGTGACCAATCACTCGACGATGCAGCTTGATC
>JABDKS010000863.1 GCA_013002105.1 Pirellulaceae bacterium
AGTAAACATTGCGTCACGAAAGCCTTGTATCGGTGTGCCGCCCAGCCTTGATTCAGCGCGAATGTTGCCACCGGCGGGCCCGCAATACTGACCGCGCCGCCCAGAAAGCCACTGATCGATCCAGCCAAGAGCGACGCCAACGGGGAACCCGAACCGCCAGAAGGTCCTGGCTGGGTGCCACGCTTTCGTAGACTCAGCAATGTCACGACCAGAATCGCCAGCCCTGTCCCGCGAACCAACAGATCCAGGGACATCGACCCAAACGCGACCAGCCCGACGGGCATCAACAGGGCTGCTCCCAACAGCGCAGGCCAAAGCGAAGGCCAGTCGATCCCATCGCGGTACGACCAAGCCGCCATCAGCAACATGGGCAAACTGCACATCGACATCATGACGTGAGCCGTCGTCGCGTCGATCACGAACGGCAGGCAGGCCAATGCGACGATGCCGAATCCGAATCCAATCGCGCTGTGGACGACACCGGCCGTCAGGGTGATCACCGCGATGGCAGCGAAAGCGATGATGACTTCGTTGGTCATTCAGCTAACAGCTCGTCATCCATCAGATCTTGATGGCGGGTTTCCGGCAAAAACAGGATCACAGCCGCACCGACCAGGAAGATGCATCCCAACCACGCCATGGCTTGGTTCAACGGCAAGGCGTCCTTCAACGGCCCAGCAACGAATAGCATCGATGCCGCCAACAACCGGCCTCCGTTAAAGCAAAAACTCGATCCCGTGCTGCGCAGGTGCGTCGGAAACAATTCCGGAAAATAGACCGCATAGCCGGCGTGGATCCCCAAGGCAAAGAAACCGAAAATCGGCAGGATCAACAAATACCCGGTGTAGTCCCACTGCAGCAAGCAGACCACCATGACCATGACAAACGCAGCGAGATGAAAAAAGACGAAGGTGGGTTTTCGCCCGAATCGGTTGCTGATCGGACCAAACAGGACCAACCCAATTCCTGATCCGACGGTCTGAACAATGCCATAGGCAAACTTGCCTTTTTGGCTAGCCAGTTCACTGTCCATGCCGGTACCAATCAGGTGCTCGGTGACAAGGTTCTGTGTCGCGACAAGCCCCGCCCAGAACGTTCCCAGGCCGACCGCTGCCAACAGCATGCCCAACAACGCACGCTTGGTTAGCAGCCAATTGGAGAACAGGCTTTTGAAACTCCCCGCGTCGCCCCGTACGGCCGCCTTGGATTGCCAGCGTTCGGGCTCTTTGACATAGACGCGCACAGCGACGATTAACAGCGCGGGAATGACACCGAGCAAATAAGCATAGCGCCAGTTGACTCCCACCATGATTCCCGCAAGGGTCGCCAGCCATGTTCCCAGAACGCTGGACGCATGAAAAATCGATGACGCTTGGGCCCGAGCGCGTTTGGGAAAGATTTCTGCGACCAAACTGGCCGCCACGGCCCATTCACCGCCCACGCCCATCGCGACGAGAAAACGCAGCACGGCAACTTGCTCGGGCGACTGAGCGAAATAGGTCAGACCGGAAAAAAGCGAATACATCAAGATCGTCGCGACCATGATGGGGCGTCGGCCGTACTTGTCCGCCAGTGATCCAAACAACAGACCACCAACCGTCCCACCCAACAGGAACACGCCAAGAAAAATATCGCCGTACTTCTTGATATTCCCGTCGGTCGCTTCGGCTCCCAACAGATCCTTGAGCATCTCGCCGCGCGTGATGTTAAAAATCTGGCCTTCGTAAATATCAAATATCCATCCGGCCGAGGCGATCAGCAAGATCAACCATTGGTACCCGGAAATACCTTGATACCATTTTTGGTTGGAATCGTTCTCGGGATCGAGGGTCGCGCTGGACATGACAGGCAGGCAAAGAGTGGAAGGGGATGGCTGCGGGAAAGACGATTAGGAAGCGACGACTTGAAACGACTGTGTCTGCATTTCGGCCAGCGACGCAACCACTTTGCGTTTGCCAACAAACGGGCGTCGCGCGTGCATCACGACGGTGTTGTCGATCACGACCACGTCACCAACTTGCCAATGCATGTCGAAGGTGATTTCTTCGGCCACCTCAGCGGCTCGACGTACGGCATCAGCGTCCAAAATCGATCCGTCGCCGTGTCGAATCGCTTTGGACGGGTCGTTGCGTTCGTCTTTCCACCCGCAAAAAGCCGCGATCAGTTGATTGAAGAACGTTTTACGCCCGTCGGGCAGCTCCATGACTGCCGGTAATGGCGGCGTGGTCGCTCGCAAGCAACCGTTGCTGAGCCACTCGAACGAGTAGCCCAACTCTGACAAGCGGACTTCGGCAGCCTCTTTGTCGTCGACACCCAACGTACTGGCCCAACTGCGACCCATTCCCGATTCAGCATCGTCGGCGCCCGGCATGACGTTGGTGTATTGCAAGCCAAGTCGCTCGCAGGCATCCACAAAATCGGGACATTCATTTTGGAGGCGCTCGTACAACACATCACTGCGACACAACGGAGTCGCGCCGCCTGTTTGCGGAGCGATCTCGCAACTGAAAAGAATCCATTTGGGAAACAACGGAGTCTGAGCCATCTCGTGATGAAAAAAGATCTGCACTTCCGGCGGCGCCTCATTGGCCGAAAAAACACGCTCGGTCCGATTGACCCGAACGGCATTGGAGAGCGATTTCTTGTACGGAAAATTTTCCAGGTCCAGCGCCGCGACCACCGCATCGAATCCGTCGACGCTTTGGACGCCGATGTCGCGCAGGAGCACCGCCCCGTGACGGGTAGCCTGGGCCAAAATTTGATCGCGATTTTCGGACACCCAGGCGGTGCTTTGGCCCAGCGACGTCGGCTGGTCGCCGATATACGCGTAAGGAAAAACGGTTTCGCCGTGAGTTTGTTGCTGGTCGATAGAGGTCGCTTGAATGGTCATCGCAAAATCAAATTCATTGGGGCGTTTGTACCGGGAAAGATTGTAATGGGTCTGCGTCGATTGCGTACGCGGCACAGGATTTGTCTCTTTGCACAACGGTCACGCGATCGCGTAGGCGATTTTGTAGGGCCGGTTCCCACCTTGTCTTT
>JABDKS010000900.1 GCA_013002105.1 Pirellulaceae bacterium
GATTATGAATTACCTCTCTCCGGCTCTCCGGGAGGGTCGAGCCTAACAGTATTTGCATGAGCCGCGGGCGTGAGGCACCGGGTGGGCCGTGAGGCACCGGGTACGGCTGCCGGACCAGTGCCGAAGAACCCGTCCGCTTACGCGTCGCGGCTCACAGCGTTCATGCCACAAATGGTTTACGTGGATTCAATCGCCACTCCATTGCGTATTCACAACGCTATAGTGAGGTGAATTCACGAGTCCCAAAGAGTGGAAGGCAGGATTGGTGCGACTGGCAAACTTTGTGCATTCCGAGAAGCTGAAGAAACGCGAGTTCGAGGCTCGCTTGCCGGCTCTTCGTGCGGAATTGTTGGAAGTGCAGAACTCTCTTCGCAAAGCGGATTTCCCCGTGATTGTTCTGTTCGCGGGTGTCGACGGCGCAGGCAAGAGCGAAGTGGTCAACCTGTTGAATGAATGGATGGATCCGCGATGGCTCATCAATCGCGCTTATTCCAGGGCATCCAATTCCGATACCGATGTAGAGCGTCCAGTGTTTCGACGCTACTGGCACGACTTGCCGCCTCGCGGTCAGATCGGATTGTTCCTCAGTGCGTGGTATTCGCAAGTGTTGCTGGGCACGGTTGCTCAAACCGTTTCTGAGTCCGAGTTCCCGAGGCATGTCGAACGCATTCGTCGGTTTGAACGAACGTTGGCGACAGACGGCGCACTGATTCTCAAGTTTTGGATGCACTTGGACAAACGCCGCCAAAGAAAACAGTTGGAACGGCTAGAAGCGAATCCGGCCACGGCTTGGCGCGTGACACACACGGATTGGGCGCATTGGGCGATGTACAACCGATTCGTCGTCGCGGGCGATCAAATCATTGACGCAACCGATACTCCACTCGCACCGTGGCGGGTCATCGACGGTGCCGACCACCGTTACCGCTCCATGGCCATCGGGCAACATATTTTGGATGCGATTAAGGATCGCTTGAACACCTCTTCATCGCCGCCAGCGTCGACGGATCACCAAACGAGTCCCGTCAATTGGTTGTCCGGTGTGGACCTGACACAGACTCTCACCAAGAAGGACTACCAACGGAGGCGAGAGCAAGCCCAGGGTGACCTCAATCGATTGTGTCGACAGGCGAAACAACAAAACGTATCCAGTGTACTGGTCTTCGAAGGTTGGGACGCCGCCGGCAAGGGTGGCGCCATACGCCGAATTTTGCGGGCACTTGACCCAAGGACTTATCGGGTGATTCCGATCGCGGCGCCAACCGACGAGGAACACGCTCAGCATTACTTGTGGCGATTTTGGCGTCACTTGCCCAGCGCCGGAAACATCACCTTCTTTGACCGCTCGTGGTATGGACGAGTGCTGGTCGAACGCATCGAGGGATTTGCCCGCCCCGATGAGTGGCAGCGAGCATACAACGAAATCAACGAGTTTGAGCAGGAGTTGGCTGAAAGCGGCATCATGATCTGCAAATTCTGGTTGCACATCGATCAGGGTGAACAACTGCGCCGTTTCGAAGAACGTAAAACGACACCCCACAAAGCGTGGAAGTTAACGGAAGAGGATTGGCGCAATCGAGACAAGTGGGACGTGTACGAAGAAGCTGTCAACGACATGATTCAATACACAAACACATCGCATGCCCCCTGGACCATCGTCCCCGCCAACGACAAATACACCGCGCGGGTCCATGTTCTTGAGACCGCGTGCGAACACTTGCGGAAGACACTGAGTAATCCCACCCGAGTTTAGATCGATCGCACCGAAGAGCCCCAAGGGGAGAGTAATGCGCGGGCAGCCACTCAAATCCCCGGGGAGCCCAGGGAAAAAGGGCCTGCTAATTTGAGAGATTTCGATGCCTATTCATGTCGCCAGAACGCGGATCACTGCGTTCTTCATCGGTGCATTTCGCAATCACATCGAGCAAAACCTTTGGATCAAAAGGCTTCGCGACGTAGTCATCCATTCCTGATTCAATGCAACGCTCCTCGTCTCCTTTCATCGCGTTGGCGGTCATCGCAACAATTGGCGTGCGACGATTAGACGATTGTTCTTTTTGGCGAATGATTTTCGTTGCCTCGTGACCATCCATGTTGGGCATCTGGATATCCATCAATACCAAATCGAATTCGTCGCTATCCATCGCATCGACTGCCTCGGAACCGTCAGTTGCCAACACGACTTCGTGACCTTCTTGCTCGAGGAGCATGATTGCCACTTGCTGATTCACCAGGCCGTCTTCCGCGAGCAAAATTTTCAGTTTGCAAACTTGTCTCTGCGCGTCCGCACGTGGATCCGAATTCGATAGCTGCTGCCGGCAGATTTCAAGATTTGCGGTGAAATGAAATTCCGTTCCCAGGCCGACTTCACTTTCTACCCAGATTCGACCGTCCATCAACTGAACGAGCTGTGACGAAATCGATAGTCCTAGCCCGGTGCCACCGAAACGTTTGGTAGTGGAAGCATCCGCTTGGCGAAAAGATTCAAAGATTTTTTCCTGTTGATGGGCTGGGATTCCGATTCCTGTGTCCCGAACGATGAAGTGCAAACAGACGGTATCGCCACTGCTAGGTT
>JABDKS010000920.1 GCA_013002105.1 Pirellulaceae bacterium
GGACAGGAGTATCTCAATTCGAGACGGCCTGTTCAAATCGCGAGATTTCCGTGCAGAGGCGGTGTGGCAGTTGCTACCAAAAGAAGCGGTGCGGGCAGAACACGTGAACTTAACTGGAGACAAAAGACGGAACTTTTCCGGACTTTTGCTCAAGTTTTGACATTAACGAGTTCTTTTTCTGCACCACATCAAACTTTGGCACACCGTTTGTACTTTGCAGCAATCACTCCTTAACCATTTCAGTAATATCACGTTCAGGGAAGTAAAAACATGTTGGTACTCAGTCGAAAAGAAGGCGAGCAGTTGGTGATCGGCGATAACATCGTTTTGACGATCAGCCGAATCTCAGGAAACCGCGTAGCGATCGGAATCGATGCACCACGCGAAGTCCGGATCGTACGCGGCGAACTGGAACGACATCAAATTGCCAGCGGCGGAACCGCTCCGGTTGCAGCTCCGATGGATGAGCCAAACGTTGCTGTGGCAAGTCAGCCGCACAGCTAGGACTCGCCGTGGATTGGCCAGCACCAAGCACGTGATGGCCGATCGTTAGCGGCGACAAGCGTGAACGGCCACGATCGCCGCAACAAAGATTCGCCAACATGAGTTCCTTTCGCGCAGATGCCTCTATGAAACGTGCGGCGAAACCTCACTGATTGTCAGATACCCCGAAAAGCAGCAATCGACATCAGTTCCCTCTTTTCGCGGCCGGCCGTGAAAATCGAGATCGAAAGAGACGTGCTCGGCATCTTGAGTTGCCGTTCGTGTGATTGGACAACGGTCGACATCACACCATCGCACCGACGGAGTCTTGCCCGTTGGATCAATCGCCGGCAAATTGACATTCCACAGCGGATGAGACGTCGGGTCGGCATCAATTTTTGCGACGAACTCTCTTAATGTCGCTTCGACCCATTGTGGTGTATGGTCCCAAGTCCGCGGAACGTCGGGACGCCGATAATGTGAAACCGCCATCGCCGGGATTTGGTGGACTGCTGCTTCGCGTGCCGCAGCAAAGGTTCCGCTGACCATCAAGTTCACGCCCAAGTTTGCACCGGCGTTGATTCCCGAAAGTGTCAGTGTTGGTCCGGGCATGACCGTCGTCAGTGCGACCCGCACGCAGTCCACGGGGGTCCCGTCAAGTGAATACCAACCCGGTGACACCTCTCTTAGTCTTAACGGACGCGCCGCGGTAACACTGTGACCACATTCGCTGCGACATCGATCCGGCGCTACGACGACGACTTGCGGCGAACGGTCCGCTAGGGCGTGGTGTACCGTTTTCCAAAGTGCCTGCAAACCTGGTGCGTCGATCCCGTCGTCATTGGTGATTAAGATTCGCATCTTGGTATCGTCTTAGGTTTCGCAAGGGCGGAAAAGGGGTCAGAACCAAATGTTGCGAAGCACCCTTCGGGCCGCTTGCTGATATTGGGGTCTGCCCCCTTTTCCGCCAGCATGCATTTACGAGACAGTGCCTTTCCTGCGTCGAACCACTTCGTATCGTAAAAGATCATTATGAACCGCCAAGACAAATCGCGTAAGTTTGACTGCATCGTTTGTGGTTCCTGTACGGTCGACGTCTTAGTTCACCCTGTCAATCTGCAGCAACCCATTGGAGTTGACCAATTACACCGTGTCGATCCGATTGGACTCGCGGTCGGTGGGATCGTTTCCAACGCCGGCATCACGCTTTCGCGACTGGGGCTTCGAACCGCAGCATTCTCGGCCGTGGGCAAGGACCGGTGGGGCGAACTGGTACATCACGCCTACGCCGATTGCGAAATCGACTCGTCCAATGTTCTCCAGCACGCAGACTTACCAACCAGCGTGTCCGTCGTCACGATCGACAAGCACGGCGATCGAAGTTTTATTCACAGCCAAGGCGCACCCAAGGCAATCAATGGCGATGACTACATTGCTGCCCTGCCGATGTTCGCCAACAGTCGTGCAATGTTGCTGGGGTACTACCCACTGCTACCCAATTTGCTGGATGAATTGGCGGGTGTTTTCGCTGCAATTCGAAATGTCGGATGTCTGACGGCGCTGGACGCGGCCGGTGGCGGCGGAACGATGCAACCACTAGCGCACGTGTTGCCAAACGTCGACATTTATTGTCCCAGTCTGGAGGAAGCAAAAAGCCAGACCGGACGTCGTGATCCGAAAGAGATTCTGAAGACCTTTCGTGATTGCGGAGCACCGGGATTGATCGGTGTAAAACTTGGCCCGCGCGGCGCGATGCTTAGCCCCGTCGCGGACGAGTTCGTGGATATCCCACCTGTTGAACCGCCCACGCGAGTTGTCGACACGACCGGTGCGGGAGACGTTTTCTTTGCCGCCCTGATCGCTGCACTGCTGGACGATCGCGACGTCTACGATGCGGGTCGTATCGCCGCGGCCGCCGGCGCAGTCTCGGTGACCGCCGCGGGCGCGACCACCGCAGCGATTCACTGGGACATCATCGATTCACTGCTGTAGGCAATCGCTTTCAATGACCAAACGCGATCAAAGCTCCTGCCGGTTTGCTGAAATCACTCCGTCGGCTTCCGCCAGTAGTTGTTCTGAATACAAACGCAGGTCGACGAATCGATGCGCGGGGTATCGCCGACAGAGGCTTCGCAATTTTGTCGATAGCTCGTGGTCGCCGTCTTTCGCCAGGGCTAAGGTCGCGACGGACTTTTCAAACAAATCCAGACTGCTCCAATCATCCTGGCAAGACTCTCGCAATACTGCCACCGCTTCGGAGGCCTTGCCAGCGCGGACCAACGCGAGGGATTGAACCGTCAATAGCCACTGGACGTCGGGCGCACGCTGCAATTGGCGATCGATTGCCGCCAGAGTCTTCTCTAACATCAAATCCGATATGCCGGGACGCAGCAGACACATCCGACACAGCGCAAGAGAGTTTCCATCGGCCTGGAATGATTGATCGGATACCGACTCTCGCAGCCGCAAAAACTCTTCTTCTCGTCCGGTCGCGCATTGCAAAACCCCGTTGAAATAAATCCGCTCAGGATTTGCCTCACACTCTTTGGCAATCCGAAAATATTTCAGGGCGCTGTCTAGTCCGCCAAGTTGCAGCATCTCGTGGGCGAGCGATTCGCACGCCTGCAGAGGATCATCATCGGTGACTGCTCGCCGCGTTAACGACTCGATCTCGCGATGCAGCGGTGCTGCTAGATCTCCCACCACGCCGGCCTTGGGAAACCAAGAAGTGTCGATGAAGGGACCAAAGCGATTTGCGATTGGCAGCGACGGTCGCTGCGATTGGGCGTTTGGGGACGCGGCGGACGCCAACGCATCTGACGTGGGCAGTGGCCAGGGCAGTCCAAACGATTCGAACTGCTCGCGAAGATGGTCCAAGCGATAGACCTCGATCGTCCCATTTTCATTCAATGCGGCCAATTCGTTGCCACTGTTGGAAAACCGCAACTGTTTGATCGAAACCGTGCTGGCGGGAATCCGCAAAAGTTCGCCCCCACTGGCAACATGAATCAATGCGATCGCGTCATGATCAATCGCAACTGCCATCACCTCACCATTGGTCGTGAGCGCAAGTGGTAACCCTGATGTCGAATGAGGCCGCGGGAGCGTGTGGATCGCATCCTGTCGGGCCAAGTCCCATGTTCGATATCCCGAAGCCGATCCGGTCAACAACAGGTTTGGGTCGCTAGCGAATCTCATCCGGGCAGAAACAAACGGCAAGACCGCAACAATCTCTTGGGTGTTGAGATCCCAAATGCGTGTCGCAGATTCTGGGGCGCGAGCGGATATTGCCAACCGCGTCCCATCACGTGACAACGCAATGGCTCGGGCGTTTTTGGCATCAAAAAATTCGTTCGCATCGCCGTCTTGCCCGCGGGAATCGATTACTAAAACTCGATTGGACGCGGGTTGTAGCAACGCAATGCGTTGGCCGCTGGCATCAACGTCCATGGCATTGCCGTAATTGTGATCTGGTGTCACATACGATCCTAGCGGTGTGATCGCGACTGCGTCATCGCCGGTTGCGTCACGCTTGGCGAATCCCCACCTGGCAACTTGAAAGCGGTGCGTCGTAAACAGGTTGCCATTGATGCAACGGACGTCACCGCACGGTAGTGCGTGAACGATGCGTGGATGCACGCGATCGGCATCCATTTGCCATTGCACTAAGCCGTCATTGGACGCGACAAAGAGGTTGGTGGCATCGTCACTGAACGCCATCGAACGTGTTTCGCCACGAGAGTTCGGAATGGCAAAACTGGGTCGAAAAACTTCCTGAGTCAAACTCGAAACCACCAATTGCGGCCCTGCTTGCTTGTCACGATTCAGTAATCCCGCAATCTCGTGATCGTCATTGACGAATTTTACGTGCCGCGAGGACGTATGTTTCAACAGGATCTTGCCGTCAGTAACGTTCCAAATTTTGAAGCGCATTCGATAACAGTGACTCAATAGACGATCACCCCGCTGCGAAAAACGAATTCGATCGACCGGAGCATCGTGATCATGCAAGATACCGACAGCCTGCGATCGTCCTGGCTTAAAGACGTACACATCATGTCCCGACGTGACTGCCAGCTCGCCCGTCGCACTGGCATCGATATCAAGAATCTCTGCGGATACTTCCCATTGATCTACAACTTTTCCGCTGGCCAAATCGCGCACTTCGACCCGGCGTGTGTTGGCGTAAGCGATAGCACATGACTTACCATCGTGCATCACCGCCATGCCGCGGACCCATTGGCCTGCAGCGATCGGGAAATGGTTCAACAAACGACCCGAGTCAAGGTCGTAATGTGCGAACCGTGTCAATTGAGCGTCGGCGACGACGATCGATCGTCCGTCAGGTGCAAATCCCCAGCCATCGTCCTGAATCCCAAGGGGAATCGCCGCGACCTGCTGCTCTTTCTGACGGTCCCAGACACGAAACGGACGACGGTCGTCTCGCCCCGCGTCCGCAGCCAATCGATTCATCGACGCCAGGTAGCGGCCAGTGCTGGACCATGCCAAGAATAGACTTGGCTGCTGTGCGTCTTGAAAGATAACCGGCCCGTCGGTCTCGCCGCGTGGAATGATTTTGACACCTGCGTTTGGGTCCGCGATCGCCGCCAGTTCCCCATCGTCCGTGACGTCAAATCCCAACCCAGGAGCACCCGGTAACTGCCACTGAGTTGAAAAACCTGGTTTAAGCAATGCCGCCACATAGGGCGATACCAGATCATCGCCAACGCCATGTTTTGCGATCACGAGAGACAATTTTTCCAAGGCTCGATCGCGCGCGTTGGCAGTCAGATCGGGCAAGTCGCCAACCGCCGACGCGATGGTACCCTGACGTTCCAATAGAATGCCCGCCTTGCGTTTCGCCGACCCATCAATGTAGATCGCCATCATCGCAAACATTGCAACGCCAGCGGCGAGCGCGAGCGCCGACGTTTTCTTGTAGCGGCGTACGAAATAACGAAACTCGTTCCATGCCGACGGTGCACGCACAGAAACGGGTTTCCCAGACAAATAACTGGCGAGGTCTTTTTGTAACCTCTCTGCGCTCTCGTAACGGTGTTCGGGATAGGGCTGCAAACAAGTTTTGACAATGGCATACAGTTCCGGTCCGAGCAAACGCCGGTTTCGCCGACTACCGATTCCCGTTTGATTCAGAATATTTTCTTTCCGAGCCTGGACGCCGTCAGCGTCGAATGCTCGCTTGCCAGTCACCGCTTCGAACAACAACAACCCGATGGCAAAGATATCCGTGCGTTCGGTGACGTCCTGCTTATTGAGTTGCTCCAACGAGGTGTAAGCTTTGGTGCCGCGAATCTGGTTGGGACTGCTAATCGAGCTGGTCTTGTCGATCTGCTTCGCCAGTCCAAAGTCGGCGACACACCATCGACCTTCTAGGTCACGAAGTACATTTCCAGGCTTCAAATCACGATGGATAATTTGTTGCCGATGCGCCGCGCCAATCCCGGACGCCACCTGACGCGCCATCTCCGCGGCGTCGTACCGTGACAGCCGACCCTTGCTTGCCAGCGTGCTTTGCAGCGTGCCACCGTCCACCATCTCCATCGCGATGACGGTTTCGCGACCGATCTCGTAGATGTCGTAGACGCGCACAACGTGAGCACAATTGGTTTGCCTCAATAAGTTGCCTTCGCGAATCATTAGCCGACGAGGTCGGTCGGACGAATTCGTACCGGCATGCAATGTTTTCAGCGCGATGCATCGTCGGTAGCGGACATCAACGGCACTGTAGACGGTCGCAAATCCGCCCCGTCCGACGGTACCCACCAATATGAATCGACCGATCGAACTAGGAAACGTGGCCGGCTCGTGAGTCACATCTCGAACGCCGGGAAACAACGTATCCAAATGCGTTGACTCGTGGTCTTGCAACCAAGCAAAGGATGGTGTGTCGACTTGATCGCTATGTTCGATCTGCGCAGCACACGCCAAGACGATCGCAGCACGCAGCTTCGCAGAATCAACAACGAACTCCGGATCATCGATGCGCTGGCGGACCAGATCGAGATACAAGGAGGCGTCAGATGCTTCGGCTTGCTCAGAAAAGAAAAGAAAGTCGCCCGCTCCGCCGGATGTACTGCCGGGGACGAGATCGGGCTTCGTCGATGGCGTACCCATACAATAGATCTTAGCGGCACGTACCCCTCCGGTAGAAGTACTGTTCTTTACCGACAGCGAAAGTTTTTTCTGCCGCCAGCCCGTTCCGGTCGCCTGATCACAACCCAAGCTCGCGTCTGCGTTTGTGCCCTCATGGTCACGGTGACGACGGATGGTACCGCGATTAAGGCAGTCCGCAGCCAAGTTCCAACAGGTTTTCTCCAAGCTCCGAGTGCTGCTCTGGCTCCAGCAACAATGCTGAATGGTCAAGCACAATGGCTCGGTCACCTACGCGATCGGCGTGTGTCAAACACATTGGTTTGCGGCATCGCCGATCACTACTGACGGACATCGATCGAAATCCTTCGCCCATCGGCAGTCCCAATTGCCGAGCGGATGCGACGATGGAATTCCGCTGGACAGCCGATTCCACTACCCAAGCGACCTTGTAATGAGTCGCCGACCAGTTTGAATCGCTTTGGCTGAGCCATTGCCAAGTCGGTAATCGTGGATTGATCTCGGACTCCAGATACGCGACCGTCGCTTGCCGTTTTGCATTGCACTGTGCCAAACGATCGAACTGCGGCATCAGGGCCGCGCACTGCAGTGTACTGAGCGGCTGAGAATCGCTCGGTCGATCCAACAACGAATTGAGCCGTGCGGCGAGCCTGGAGTCGCTGGTCACGATCGCACCGCCGTTTCCTGATGTCAGCGGCTTGCTGCCACCAAAACTGATGGTTCCCAGATGGCCAATGTTCCCTACGGCACGGCCACCGATCGTCATGCCGGGAACTTGGCAGGCGTCTTCGATCAGAATCCAACCAGATTGATCGCAGATTTCGCGCAATCGCTCGATCGGGGCGGCGCGACCAAACAGGTGCGATGCAATCACGGCGCGAATCTGACCGTTCGGTTCGTTCTGAGCAATCGTCGCGACTTGCTCCGCGTCCAAACAGGCATCGTCGGGGCGTAGATCGACCAATACCGGCTTCGCCCCGACCGATTCAATTGCCCTGAAGTTCCCTGGGTAATCCAGGGCTGCAACGATGACTTCGTCGCCAACTGTTACGCCGGCCGCCGTGAGTGCCAGTTGAACAGCCGCCGATCCGCTTCCGCAAAGCCTCACATGTTCACTGTTGCAAAGCTGCGAAAGTCGTCGGCGAAGCTCGGCTTGGTGCGGCGATTTGTAGCGGCCCCAGTCACCCGATCGGATCGCCTGGAGGATCGATTCTTCGATCTCGGGCCATCGCGGTGGCCAGTCAGGGCAACGAAAAGACATGCAGTGTTCGATTCCGCCCCACAGGATCACAAATGGGCGAGTTTAGGCTGGATTGGGTATTTCGGGCGGCTGTTCAATCGTGTTTCGCCTGGTCGACCGGCCCTCGCGAGCACCGCACGTTGTACCTCGTGGCTCGGCCTCGCTGGCCAGTCTATTCGCAGAAACCGCTGCGTTACCAATCGGCTGGGCTTGTGACTAGTTTTTCGCTTCCATATCATTTCGCATTCGCATTTTAGGCCCCGCACCGGCGCCGAATCGCTCTTGCTGCGCTCTGCCGACACCCCCCTCACAAGAGGGTGCTCTCGCAACGCTTTGAGTTGCGATTCAGCGGTTTCAGCGGGCTGTTTTTGTGGAGTCATTACGAAGGCACCCACCTTTTGCTCGCCAATTTATTTACGAATCTAACGAACATCACCTACGGACTTGCCACCACGGCGGGACTTTTTTTGGCCCAGGATGGTGCTGCCGAAGGCGCCGGTGCTGCGCCGGCACAAGAATTAACGGGCATTCAGAAAGTTCTCTCTAACCCACTGATCTTGCCGATCGGCCTGTTCCTGATTTTTTACCTGACGTTTTTGGCTCCCGAGCGAAAGCGTAAGGCTCAAGAAGCACAGTTGATGTCATCGCTGAAAAAGAATGACCGTGTCGTTACGGTTGGCGGAATTCACGGCGTCGTCGTTGCAGTCACTGACGGTATCGTCACGTTACGAATCGACGAAAGCGGTAGTACAAAAATCAAAATCAATCGCAGCGCGATCGCGACGCGATTGGACGAGAACAATAAAGAGTCGGCGGTTGCCAAAAACTGACAACCATCAACGAATATTCGCAGTAAGAAGTAGCGTCGCTGCAAAGTCAAACCGGGTTATCCGATCAATCCTGATGACCGCGGTGCGACAAACAACACCTGACACATAGACAAATCGCTCGCTTCGCCATGATGGCTTGGCGAGTTCCCGAATCCCCTGATTCAGAAAAACAATCGATGGACTGCTCTCTCCTGGCCGACTGGCTTACTAGCTTCTCGACAACCACTACTGGTTTGTTGGGCGAAATCACCGCTTGGGTCGCCCCATTGGCACAAGCACAAGCCGAAGAAAAGGCGGAAGGCATTTCGTGGCAACAGTACGGTGCACTGATCGCCGCGCTAGCGGTTTTGATCTTTCCGTTTTTTGCCGGCGGATTCTTAGCCAAGACGTTCAAAATGCCGGGCTATGGAACCCGATTTGGGTTCATCCTGCTCGCTATCTTGGCTAGCGTCGTCGTGCTCGCGCAAAAACGACCAGGCTTGGGTGTCGACCTGCGTGGTGGAACGATCTTGGTATACGAGATTGATCCTGCCAAAAACTTGGCGGCCGACGGTGAAGGGGGAACACGCATCAAATCCGAAGATTTGATCGAGCCACTGACTCGACGGATCAATCCCAGCGGCACACAAGAAATCGTGCTTCGCCCCTACGGCGAATCCGAAATCGAAATCATTGTTCCCGAAGTCGACCAGCGAGAAGTGGACCGAATCAAGGGGATTGTCGCCGAAGCCGGAATTTTGCGATTCGCGATTCTTGCCAATGGTCGTGACCATGGCCGCATCATCAAACTGGCACGGGACCAAAGCGAATCCGAGCAACAAAACATTCGTACACAAGGTGTGGTTTACGACGCTGATCGATCGATCGTCGCACGCTGGGCCGAGGTCGACCGCGAAAAGGTTCCCGAAGGCAAGTTGGCGCCGTTGCGAGTCAACATTGGTGACGCCGTCGTCCGTAATCCGCAGACCGGTGAACTGGTTGATTTGCCCGATAGCATCCGCGGCGAGAACGGCGAATTCCTGCAGGCGCGATGGATCGACCAGCAAGGCTTCAAGGCTCTTGAGACTTTGATGATCGTTGACCCATTGCTGGACGTCAAAGGGGAAGACTTGGCGTTTGCCACGAGTACATTCGATCAAAATGGTTCCCCCGCAGTCGCTTTCAACCTGACCGACGCGGGCTCCGGAAAGTTCTTTGCACTCACCACCAACAATGCGCCTACGGGAACGTTTCAGCGTCAGTTGGGAATCGTGCTGGATGACAAATTGCTTTCGGCTCCAAATATTTTGCAGCCCATTCGCAAGGAAGGCCGGATTACTGGACGATTCACACGTGAAGAAGTCGAAAGTCTGGTCGCCATTCTGAAAGCCGGTCAGCTACCGGCCGCGCTGACGCCGCAACCAATCGCGGAGAATCAAATCGACGCGACCCTGGGTGCCGACACGATCAGCAAAGGCATTTATGCGATTGGGACGTCGCTGGTACTGGTGTTGATATTCATTCTGATTTACTACCAGTTCGCAGGGGTGATCGCATGCATCGCTTTGATTTTGAACTTGGCGATGATTTTGGGGACGATGGTACTGATCAACCAACCGCTCACCTTGCCCGGGTTGGCCGGTCTGGTGTTAACGGTCGGTATGTCGGTCGATGCGAACGTGCTGATTTTTGAACGGATACGCGAGGAATTAAAGAAAGGTGCGGCGGACCGGATGGCGGTGCGCAACGGTTTTGGCAAAGCGACGGTCACGATTATCGATGCCAACCTGACCACGTTGATCACCGCGATTGTTCTGTATGCGATCGGAACGGACCAAATTCGTGGCTTTGCCGTCACGTTGATTTTGGGCATTCTGTTCTCGATGTTCACGGCGATTTACATGTCGCGAACCTTCTTCGACTTTGCCGAACGCCATGGTTTCCTACGGCTTCACATGTCCGATGGCGTCAACGCGATGCGTCACGCCATCTCTGGCGAAGGCAATCTCGATTTCATCGGTAAAGGCAAGCTGACGCTGGCGATGAGTGCCGTGTTGATTTGTGTTGGCATCGCGTCGCTGTTTGCCCGCGGCAACGGGATCTTTGACATCGACTTTGCCGGTGGGTCGTCGGTGCAATTCCGTGTCGACAAACCGACCGATTCGGAAACCATCCGCAACATCGTGGGCAAAGTGATGGACACGGGCGACGGCAACCCAATCGATTTCACCGTCAACGGTGTCAGTATGGACGGCACCGAACAAAACACCGTTTATAAAGTTGACTCGTCGTTCGAAGAAGTCGACGAATTAAAGGATGCGATCCAGCAAGCGTTCGCAGCTGACGCAGCCGTCAATTTGGTCAGCTATAAAATCGCGATCAAACCGGCCGGGGACGCCAACAGCCGTCGGATTCGACTACGGTCCGATCGCTCCGAATTCAACGGCGTGATGCTGACTGCGATGCGTGCCCAAGAGGACCCCGAAGCCACCGATGCCCAGGCGGCAGCTGACCAGGCGCCGGACGCAGATAGCACTGCGGAACCGCCAACCAGCTCTGCCCCAAATACGGCGTCCAACGCTGGTGAACTCTCCACGATGACGTACAGTACCGCCATCGTCGAATTGGGCATCGAAGATAAGTCGCAAGGTGCTTCGGTCAACGAAGCGACGATGAAACAAGAAATCCTTCGTGCCGCTAAAGCGGTTGACGTCCCCATCAACGAGAACGCGATCGAATTGACACCCTATGGTGAAGGTGCGGACGAATGGAGCACGGGGTCGTCGTTGCAGTTCAGTCGATGGAAAGTCCGAATTCCGATGGCGGCCTCGTCGGCCGACAAAATCATGGGGCAATTGGAGTCCAATCTCGGTTCCGAGCCGGTTTGGATCAGCAGCAGCAAGGTGGGTAAACGGGTCGCCGGCGACATGATCGGTCGCGCGTTCGGTGCCCTCTTTGCCAGTTTGTTGTGCATCATCGGATACATTTGGTTCCGATTCCAACGTGTTATCTACGGTTTAGCCGCTGTCGCAGCGTTGTTGCACGACGTGTTGATTACGCTCGGTGCGATCGCCGTTAGTTATTGGCTTGCCGATATCTTTGGAATCCTGTTGATCGATCCGTTTAAGATCAGTCTGACGGTGGTCGCCGCGTTGCTGACGATCATCGGTTATTCATTGAATGATACGATCGTCGTTTTTGACCGGATTCGCGAAACCAAGGGCAAAGCACCCCGACTGACCGGGGAAATGATCAACGTCAGTATCAATCAAACACTCAGTCGAACGCTGTTGACGTCGGTAACGACGTTGATCGTGGTCGTGCTGCTGTACGCGTTCGGCGGCGAAGGCATCCACGCTTTTGCGTTCGCACTCGTGATCGGCGTGATGGTCGGTACGTATAGTTCGATCTTCGTTGCCAGTCCGATTTTGCTATGGTTGATCGAGCGAAAAGAAAGCAAAGAAGCAACCGCCGCTTCCTGAGTCGCGCTTCGCAAGCGCAAGCGAACGACCCTGGTACGTCGTCCGACAAGATCGTCAGGTGGCGAAACTCGTCAACAGAGTCTCGCCCGTCTCAGCCGTTTGGGCGATAGCCCCGGTTCGAGCACCTGACAACGGGCACGTATCCACAGGCATCTAACAACAGGCTCCTAACACAACAGGCACCTAAAAACAGGCTCCTGGCAACCGGGGCGATCGCCCCAACTGCTAACCTTTGATCTTCCATTTCAACCCAATCAACAAGCCTCTAAGAGTTTCGGATCCTGTCGCGATTGGTCGAAGGTCTTGAAGACTTTCGCTGCGGCGTGCGTTCTAGATCTGCATCACAACGAAGCCCAGCTTTTTTAACTGCTTTGCTCGGTAGGAAACCCAAGTGATTAAGCGACAACCCGCGCCTCGGGCCCCTCTTTTTTACGTGTTGTTGGCTGCTCTCAGTAGCACAGTTGCAACGCAGCAGATTTGCTGGGGTGTCGAACATTCGGTCGAAACCAGTGACGCGTCGGATATTCAGTTGCGCCTCCGCGCCGACGTTGAATTTCTCAGCAGCGAAGAACTGCGCGGACGCGATGTTGCCGACGACACCATCCACGACGCGGCCAACTACATCGCCCAGCGAATGGCCGCCGCCGGGTTACAGACTGCGCTGATCGATGACAAACCGTTTCAAAGCGTGACGGTTACGCTCGGAGCGCGGGCGGGAGCGAGGCAGAACAATCAAGTCACCTTTGAATTAGGCAGTCCCCAAACCGGCGATCCGATTGTCGCTGAATTCAATCGAGCGATGAATCCACTCTCGATTGGCGCTCAAGCGGGACGGGCCACGGGAAAAGTTGCCTTTGTTGGCTATGGAATCACCGCCGAAAAGCTGGATTACGATGACTACGCGGGGATCGACGCGCAAGACGCAATCGTCATGGTGCTCCGCAAAGAACCTGGTGTTTCCGATCCGGACAGTCCGTTTGACGGTGTTCGCAACACACGACACGCCTACTTTGCCACGAAAATCGAAAATGCGATCGCGCACGGTGCTGCCGCTGTGATGTTCATCAATGATCGGGCCAGCATCGATGAAGCGGTCAAATTGGTGAAATACAAGATTTCGCAGGAGAAGTCGCGCGGAGCAAAAATCCGTCAGCAGATGGAATCATTGCCGGAGGCTGCCAAAAACAGTCTGAACACGCTGAAAATGAAACTCGATAGCGTCAATGCGTCCATCGAATCTTTGACGTTGGATCAGAAACGCGCCGCGCGTGGAATATTGGGAATCAGCGAAGCCGGCGGTGCGGCCGACACAAAGAGAAAAATCCCCGTCGTTTCGATCGCTCGCGATCTGGCCGATGACTTGTTAACACCAATCATGGGCCGATCCGTCACGCAAATCGAAGCTAGCATCAACAAGGACTTTGCACCGCAATCACAGTATCTAGATGGTGTGAACTGCACAGTGAGTGTGGAATTGAAAGCCACCACAGCCAACAGCCCCAACGTCATCGGCGTGCTGCCTGGACGAGGCGAATTGGCACAAGAAACAGTTTTATTGGGAGCCCATTACGACCACGTTGGAATGGGTGGCTATGGATCGCTGGCGCCGGGAACGATCGCAGTCCACAACGGTGCGGACGATAATGCTAGCGGCGTCGCGACCATGTTGGCAGCAGGCGAGCGGCTGGTGCGTGACCTGAGAAAACAACCTGCGCATCGTCGGATTCTATTCGTTGCATTTACGGGCGAAGAACGCGGGCTGGTTGGAAGCCAATATTACGTCGACCATCCTTTGCATCCATTAGAAACGACCGCCGCGATGATCAACCTGGACATGGTCGGTAGGCTGCGTGACAACGAACTGACCGTATACGGAACGGGTTCGGCGAAGGGATTGGATGATATCGTCGAAGCATCCAACAAGTCGCGCGGTTTTGACTTGTTCAAAGTTCCTAGCGGGTACGGACCCAGCGACCACCAGTCGTTCTATAAAGCCGGAGTCCCCGTTCTGTTCTTCTTTACAGGGCTGCACAACGATTATCACCGCCCATCTGACGATTTCGACAAAATCGATTTTGGCGGCATGACCCGGATAACCGATATAGTTTCTGATGTCACGCTGCAGCTAGCCGTGCGCAACAATCGTCCGGAGTATGCGGAAACAGAGAATCGGGTCCAAGTCCGCCGTCAATTGACAGCATATCTTGGCGTGAATCTCTCGGACCGCGGGGATCATGTGGTCCTATCTGGAATTGCTCCGCGAGGGCCGGCTGCAACGAGTGGTTTAGAAGTGGGTGACCAACTCACCCGAATCGGCAAGCGGTCGATTCGGACATCGATGGACGTATTGGATTTATTACGTAATCGCTCACCAGGCGAGAACCTAATCATTCGAATTCTCCGTGGTGATAAGCCGCTGGACATCGCAGTGAAGCTTGGAAAACGTCCGTCAGGATGACAAAATTTCGCGTTTTTTAAAAACAGCCGATCGCTCAGCGTCCCAACACGGGCATCAATCAGCGATCGAATACGAAACTTTTTTGTCTGTCCCCCCTGAACCGGCCTTTTCAATCTTTACGCCCAAGCGGAACGGTGACACAATCCGCGACGAATCGAACATGCCGAGGTTGTCATTCGGCGTGCCGACAAACGTGACTTTCTGTTAGACAACGGATGTCTAAAAGGGAGTGGCAACACGCTGTCGGTGATTGAATGCGCACCCAACACGCAAGGAGAGCGGACGTGCGACTTATTAAGAAAACGGCCATCGCAATGGCCATCGCTACTTTTAGTGTCCTGGCACCATCAGCGGCTTCGGCCCAAGAAGGGGCACATCGGATTGCTGTCGTAGATGTTGCTTACATCTTCAAAAATCATCCGGGCATCAAAGCTCAGGTGAGCAAAGTCGAAACCGACTTGAAGAATTACGACGCAGAGCTGAAGCAGAAACGTGATCAGCTAAAGACGGCCGCTGAAAAACTGAAGACCTTCAGCGCCAATTCCCCTGACTACACCGCTCAAGAAGAGCGTGTGGCAGAAATGGAATCAAAACTTCGTTTGGACATGGCACGTAAACGCAAAGAATTGGCTGACGCCGAGTCACGCATTTACTTTGAGAATTACCAGCAGATTGCTGCCGGTGTGAAATTCTTGGCCAATCACTACAAAATCAACTTGGTGCTTCGTTACAACAGCGAAGACATGGATCAAGAGAAGGGTGATTCGGTCATCCGTGGTGTCATGAAAAACATCGTCTACCACGACGAGTCGCTCGACATGACCAAGGGTGTGATGCAGTACTTGGACAAAGCATTGCAAGCCAAAGTAAATGGCGGACAAGCTCTGCGATAAGCAGCGGCAGCACGTTTTCTGCTGACCGCTCGTGGTCAGCAGTCGGACACTGTGCAAGTAAGGTTTGGTCAGCTCTCGGTTGCAAGGATCTGCATCGCGAGCGAACCAATAGCGGACAAGACCAACTGCTTCACGGAGGAAGCGGTGACACGGCAGGGAGGCCGACGCGTGAGCGTTTCGCGCAACGAACATACGATCGCTGAGAGTTGTCAGGTAAGTGGCCGCGGCTACTGGACCGGTCAGCATGTCCGCGTCGTCATTTCACCGGCACCAGTGGGTACCGGTGTCCAGCTGGTCCGTGTTGATCTTCCCGATCAACCCACCTGTATCGCTTCGACGTCCAATCGTCGTGACACGCAGCTGCGTACGATCGTCCAAAACGGGCATGCTCGTTTTGAAATGGTCGAACACTTGATGGCAGCTTTGTACGCGATGGAAATCGATAACTGCCGCGTCGAAATCGACGGTGAGGAGTTTCCGGGACTCGACGGCAGCAGCCATGCCTATGTGAATGCCCTCCAGCATGCCGGACTGATCGTGCAAGCGAGCGTGCGTCGACGCTTGGTCATCGACCGCCCCATTCGAGTTGAACGAGGCAATCGATGGATTCAAGCAACGCCACTGTCACCGACAAAGAAATCAGGAACGCACTTTGAATACCGGTTGAGGTTCAATACCGACACTCCGATCGCGGCCCAAACCTTTTCCTTCACCTGCACCCCGTCTTGTTTTGCACGCGAAGTATCTCGGGCGAGAACTTTTGTAACGAAATCGCAAGCCGAATCGTTACGTGCTCAAGGCGTTGCACAACATGTGACCAATCAGGAACTGCTCGTTTTTGATGAACATGGCCCCGTCGACAATAAACTGCGCTACCAAGACGAGTGCGCGCGACACAAGACGCTGGATCTGATTGGCGATCTGTCGCTGACCGGACTGGACATCATTGGATCGATCACTTCCTACCGTGGCGGACACAGTCTGAACGGATTGCTGGCACAGCGACTCGTCGAATTGGCTGCCCTGCAGGGAATGATGGGTCCAGAATCACAAAGCCACACGAACCAGGCATCGTCCTGTCCTTTCGAATCGGATCGGGACGCAGCCTGATACGGGCAACTCGGTTTACAGTTTTTAACGCCAACTAGTTTAGAGATAGCCGGAGCCACCATGAGTGTTACCATCGCTCAGACAGCGGTTGTTGACCCACGAGCCAAACTCGGCAACAACGTTCGCATCGGTCACTTCTGTGTGATTGGACCGGACGCCTCCATCGGCGACGGCACGATGATCGAAGACCACGTGATCATTTCGGGTATCTCTGTCATCGGTGAGAATAACCATATCTTTCCAGGCAGCGTTATCGGCGCGCATCCACAAGATACAAGTTATCGGGACACTCCGACGGCCGTCCACATTGGTGATGGAAACGTCTTCCGCGAACATTGCACGGTCAATCGAGCCACCGAAAAAGAAGACGGCATCACGCTCGTTGGCAACGACAACTACTTCATGGCCGGAACCCACATCGCGCACGACTGCAAAGTCGGCGATCGAATTGTGATTGCCAACAACGGCATGCTGGGCGGCCACGTCCGTGTGGGCAACGACGTCACGCTGGCCGGCGGAGTCGGCGTGTCGCATTTCGCCAGTATCGGACAATTATCGTTTGTCAGTGCCATGAGCCGTGTGCTTCACGATGTGCCACCGTTCATGATCGTTGATGGGCAACCGACCAAGCCCCGTGCGGTCAATACAATCGGCCTGAAACGACACGACTATTCCAGCGAGGACGTTCGCGTGTTGGTCGAAGCATTCAAGTTACTGTATCGATCGCGGGTCGGTGTCGAAATCGCCCGTGACAAAATGTTTTCCGCCGGCCCCATTCGCCCTGTCCTGAACCATCTTTTCGATTGTCTGGAACATTCAAGTGGCGGAAGACACGGCCGTGGTCAAGATCGCAGAGAGAAAAAAGCCGCATGAGTGATTTACGAATTGCCGTTATCGGCGCCGGGCATCTGGGACGCATTCACGCAAAATTGCTGGGACAAGTGGACGGAGCCCAGTTGGTTGCGATTAGTGACCCCTTTGACGCGGCACGAGAGAACGCCGCCAAGCTCTTCTCGGTCCCAACTTTCGCGGATTATCACGATCTGATCGACCAGGTCGACGCCGCTGTGATCGCAGCTCCCACGGACGCCCACTTCGAAATCGCCAAGACCTTTTTGAAAGCCGGCAAACATCTGCTGGTCGAAAAGCCGCTCACGTCCAACGGTGAACAAGCCAATCAATTGGCAATGCTGGCCGCGGCCCGACGGTTGACATTGCAAGTCGGTCACGTCGAACGATTCAACCCCGCCTTTACCGCTCTGGGTGATATCGCCGTCGATGTCAAATACGTCGAAGCCGTTCGAGCGTCACGGTTCCCCGGTCGCTGTCTTGACGTCGGTGTCGTGATGGATTTGATGATCCATGATATCGACTTGGTGCTATCAATGACCGATGCCCCGATTCGTTCTGTTGCGGCAAGCGGCATCGCCGTCGTCAGCGATCACGAAGACATCGCCGAGGCGCGAATTGAGTTCACCGACGGACTAGTCGCAAACTTGAAGGCGTCACGCGTCAGCCCACAACCTGCACGTCAAATGCAGATTTATGGCAGCGGCGGGTTTGCCGATATCGATTTCGGGACACCGGCACTGTCGACCATCGAACCTTGCCAGAGCTTGGCGGATCGGTCATTCGACTTGTCACAGGAAACCGATAATCCACTTCAGTATGCCGACCAGTTGTTTGGTCAACGTCTCCGCTGCCAAACGCAAGAGTTGAAGCCCCGAAACGCGATTTTGGACGAACTGCATGACCTCGTCATCAGCGTTCAAACAGGTAGTTCCCCGACCGTTGACGGTGCATCCGCCGCACGGGCTGTGATCGTTGCCGATCAAGTGATCCAGGCGATCGCAAATCGACAGTGGTACGCCGATGCCCGGTCTTCCGAAGTAGGTG
>JABDKS010000926.1 GCA_013002105.1 Pirellulaceae bacterium
TTGTGGGGGGAATTCTGGTACCCTCGCGCAGCATCCGAATCTCTTTGCGATCAGCCGGTCGATCGGCGTGACAGGCGGCATCTGACAGATCACCGGTCAACAGGCCGGTGTTTGGCATTAGCAACAGCATGATCAGGGCGATTGCTACTCCATTTCGGATCGCAGGCACAATCACCGGCGCAAAGCGTCGCGAGCAAAAGATCATCAGCGCAAGAAAAAGCATTATGGTTAACTCGACGGAAACGTGTTTTGAAAAGCGCCAGGCGGGATCAGCTTGGACGGCTTCCGTGCAGTCAGCAGAATGTTCACGAATCCAACCGATCCTACGGTTGGAAGGGAATGATCGGTCGCGCGCGGTGGGAGGGTAGTTGCCTGCACGCGACCGATCGATGCGGTATCCGTGGTAGTGGGTCTCACGGGATACCTGGTTGTCAGGGCCGTCGTTCGGGTCTCTATCCTTGGTGGTGGTATCTTGGAATTGCAACTGCATGACAGCAGATGACCGCACCGACGGCGATCAACGCCAGTCCAAGCCAGCGCGGAGGTTGCACACGCTTTGTCGGCTTGGGATAGATCTGCATCATGAAATTGGACATGGCGGAGTTGTCAGCGACCGACGTCTCCTTGTTCAAGCGGGCCAAGGCACGCGTCGCCGATTCGTTCAGGACAAACGAATCCACCATGCGGAACTGAATTCCAAGCAACAGCAGTAGAATTCCAAGTAAGAAATAGCGGTTTCGGTACATCGACATGGCAACAGGCTTCCTTCGGTGCCTTGGGGGAGGTTCGACGATGTCTTCCCCGGCCATCGAATGAGCCAACTCGTTGCAGTTGACGATGCACAAACCAGGGAGGGGTTTAGTAAAGTTAATCGGCTACCGACAGCGTCTCACTGGAACCGCCGTCAAGGACGTCATGTCGCAAGCTGTGCAGCGATGCTGCCATCCTGCGCAGTCATTCAAGCGAGCCGAATCGTAGCTAAGAACCGAGTCAATCCTAAAACCCAGGTCATTCCAAACCTTCCGGTCATGCGTGCGGCTGTCGTCACATTCGCCACAACAATCGTGCGGACGGTTCCGGTTGCAGGGAATGAGTCGATCGATTCCAGCGACAAATTTGACGGACAATCGATTCGATCAGCGATTGAACAGAACATTCGGCAAACGCTGGTGGTGCCGATGAAGGCTAAAGCACTGCTACTTGTCCGAAAACAGTCCTTCGACCAGGCCGTTTACGCGCTGGCGGAACGAACTGAGCGTCGTATCTTCCAGCAGATGCTGCTTGTTGCTGCGCATGATTGCCGCAGCCAAGGGTTTATGAGACTCCCAGTCGTTCAGGCCGTAATCGCGAGTGTCAACATAAACGTCGGACAAGTTGTTGCTGATTTTCGGTACGACATAGACACCGTCTTGGCCGCGCACGATGTGATAGTGCATTGCAATGAACAGCAATGCGGCACCGGTAATCATTCCAAACAGAAAACGTGACATGGCAATTAATCAGGATCAAAGCACAGGATCAGAGCAGCAAATAGGACAAACATCGGTGTATACCGCCGATCGGATCGTTCTGGCAAGTCGACATCCAGGCTGCAGCGGTCGCCCAGCCGGCGCCCCGTAACTGTCTGACAGCTTCCGGTTCGCGAAAGACCGACAGTTTTTCCACGTGGCAGACTTTTCCCAGTCGAATCATTTGGCCCGATTTTCTTGGATCGCATCGTGAAATTCGCCCGGACCGCTTCACGATCCGCCCGACCGCCGGGTAGCGTACTGATCTTGTTCAATCAGCGCCCAACATATTTAAGACACGGAAGCACATGACGCCCGACGACTCATACGAAGTGCCATTTCAGACCGAAGACGACATCACCAAAGACCAGACTACCGCCCAGTCCACCGGCGATGATGACGCCCAGGCCGCCGCCGATGATCCCAAAGCCTTGGAAATCGCGCAGCCATTTGTCGGCCAGTGGAACGAATTGATCAGTACCACCAACTGGGAAAAGGGGCGGATTATCAGTGAGTGGCGAACCGCGTTGATCGACGCCGAGGCTGAATCGAACCAGTATTCCGATGAAGCCTGGGCCCGTCGCGTGGGAGGCGTTACCGCTCCTCATGTGGGGCGGCTCAGACGTGTCTATGATCGTTATGGTTCCACGTATGAAACCTATAACGGATTGTATTGGACTCACTTCCTGGCCGCGCTCGATTGGGACGACGCACCATTGTGGCTGGAAGGGGCGTCACAGGAAGGCTGGAGCATCGCGTCGATGCGAGAAAAACGGTGGCAGGAAAACGGCGCGGTCGAATCACAACGACCATCCGACAGTCAAATTGTCGAAGTCGACACCGACGAGGACGTCGTGATGCCGACGCAAGGCGGGGGCCGTACGAAGCAATACGGTGATCAACCTGACGCCGCCGCCGGTAAGACATACGAAAACGCGGACTTCGGTGACGAAGAGGAACTCTCTTCGATGACAGGCGGCACGGGACTTTCCACGACCGACGACGCGGATGCTCCCACAGTTCAGCCATTTGCCGGGTTGCCGGAATTACCGGATGATCTCAGCGACGCGATCGAAACTCTCAAACTGACCGTGCTCAGGCACAAGACGACTGGTTGGCAGGACACCAATCCGCAGACCATCCAGAAGTACTTGGACGCCGTCGCAGTGCTGATGACGGCAAGCTGAACGATCACTCGACTAAGTTCAGATTTGGGTTTGCTTCCTTGATTTCATCTACTACGTCGAAACCGATACTGGTATTGGACACGTCCAGGTGAACGAGATTCGGCAGTTTTGCCAATGCGCGAAAACTATCATCTTCTAGCAGCGTTCCAGATACGTTCAAGTTCGTCAGCTCCTGGAACTTGAGCAACGTTTCCAATGACTCGTCAGAAACGATGGTTGCGCCCAGATTCAGTTCGTCCAGTTGCCGCAGATCCGCGATCGCACTCAATGCTTCGTCGTCAAAATC